>DAOUEW010000175.1:0-11460 GCA_034430275.1 Anaerolineae bacterium
GCAAAAGGCGGGGCGCTTTGTTCAGCGCGGGTGCTTTGTGCAAAAGGCGGGGCTGTTTTGTTCAATGCGGGTGCTTTGTGGTTAGGGAGAGGTGGGGTGGTGCCGAAGGTCGGAGTCGAACCGACATGGAGGTTGCCCCCCAACAGTTTTTGAGACTGCCGCGTCTACCATTCCGCCACTTCGGCCTGGAGCGGAAGACGAGATTCGAACTCGCGACCCTCTCCTTGGCAAGGAGATGCTCTACCGCTGAGCCACTTCCGCCTATCAGATGGTGCCGAGGAGCAGAATCGAACTGCTGACACCATGATTTTCAGTCATGTGCTCTACCAACTGAGCTACCTCGGCCAGTCGTCCAGATTCTACACCAACTCCTGCCGCATGTCAAGCAGAAACGGCCAACAGAGAATGCGCTGCGACGCTGTCACCAGCCGGATCGCCGCTCTCCGAGCAATCTTCGACAAGATCGCTGACTGGTGGGGAGATGTCCAGCGGCCCGAGGTACGGACAGGCCATAACACGCCTGCCCGACATGCTTCTTCACGCGCCCCAGAAACCGCGGACGCCAAAAGAGGCGGGGAACGCTGGGCTCCCCGCCTCTCCGCCTGTCTGTCTTAGTTCTCCTTGACCTCGATCTTGACGGCCTCCGGCTGCGGTTCCTCTGCCACCGGCACGGTTACGGTGAGAACGCCGTCCTCGAAAGCGGCCTCGGCCTTGTCCCCCTCCGCCTCCGCCGGCAGGGCCAGCGATCGGCTGAAGGAGCCATAGCGACGCTCGCGGCGGACGTAGTCCTCCTCCTTCACCTCTTCCTCCGACTTGGTCTCGCCAGAGATGGTCAGCACGTTGTCCTTGACGGAGATATCGATGTCCTCCGAGGCTACGCCCGGCACTTCGGCCTTGATGACCAGGTGGCCATCCTCTCTGTACACGTCGAGGGGCAGTGACTCCGCCCACTCCGGGACCAGCCACATACGATTCGGGGCGTAGAACCAGTCGTCGAAGAAACGATCGAACGGTCCCCTAAGGGAAAGTGTGTTTCTACGAGGTCTCCACAGTGTGATTGCACTCATCAGATTTGCCTCCTTCCTTCTGTGGTCTCTCTCAACTACATTATAGCACAAGTGCGTAGATTTGTCAAATCCATCTATCAGCACTCTTGATAAGTGAGCTATCAATACCGAGAAGACCTCGTCTGGTCCTTGCTGCGCCGCCGCGCCGTATGTTATAATCCATACGCCACGTACCCTGACCCTCTTCCCCTTGGAGACCATGGTATGACCGTTGGAGCTTGGGAGCTGGATATCCTCTCCTTGATCGGCCTGATCGTGATCTGCGCCTACCTGGCCAGCAAGGGCATCCAGCGCCGGGGCGTACCCCAGGTTGTGGGCTTCATCCTGGTTGGCGTGCTGCTCGGTTCCTCGTTCCTGAACGTCGTGCCCCTGGCTCTGGTGTTCGGAGCTTTGGCCTCCGCCACGGCCCCCGCCACCGCTGTCGATGTGATTCACGAATACCGCGCCGAAGGTCCCCTGCCAGACGGATCATCAGAGGTACCGCCATCGAGGAGAGGCACACACCCTCTCCACCAACTCCTATCGACTAGGACCAAGTGCACGAGAGTGTACGGAGGAACGGAAAGATGAGTCTGAAAGCCAAGGACACGCCGGCCCCTCTGGACGTCCCCGAGGACGCGAGGGAAACGTACCAGGAGAACTACGCCGCCATCACCAGGGGCAGCGGCAACCTCATGCTCTTCGCCGGAGACCAGAAGGTCGAGCACCTCAACGGTGACTTCTACGGCGAGGGTATCGCCCAGGACGACGCCGACCCTGAGCACTTGTTCAGGATTGCTTCACGGGCGGAGATCGGCGTCTTCGCCACCCAGTTGGGCCTCATCGCCCGCTATGGTGACGACTACCGGTCGGTTCCCTATCTGGTCAAGCTGAACTCCAAGACCAATCTGATCGAGACAGAGCAGATGGATCCCTTCAGCCAGCAATGGTACGACGTGGAGCAAGTAGTGGACTTCGCCTTCCACTCCGGGCTCAGGATACTGGGCGTGGGGTACACCATCTATCTGGGAAGCGAGTGGGAGCACGAGATGCTGTACCAGGCCGCCCAGATCGTCCATCAGGCCCACCTCTACGGCCTGATCACAGTCCTGTGGATCTACCCCCGAGGCCAGGCGGTCGGAGACGAGCGGGACCCGCACCTCATCGCCGGGGCCACGGGTGTCGCCGCCTGCCTGGGGAGCGACTTCGTCAAGGTCAACTACCCCAAGAGAGAGGGCGGCGACCCCAAGGAGATGCTCAAGGAGGCCATCACCGCCGCCGGGCGCACGAAGGTCGTCTGCGCTGGCGGCTCCGCCGTGGACGTGCGGCTGTTCCTCCAGCAGCTCCACGACCAGATCTTCGTCAGTGGCGCTGCCGGCAACGCCACGGGCAGGAACATCCACCAGAAGCCCCTGGACGAGGCAGTCCGGATGTGCAACGCCATCTCGGCCATCACCATCAAGGGGTGGAGCGTGGACGACGCTCTGGCCGTCTACGAGGGACGGAAGGAGTTGGTGGTCTAGATTCCCATGACGCAGCCTGAACCTCGAATCCACCTACTGACCATCCCTACCCCCTTCCCGGTGGGACCCGTCAACGTCTACCTGCTGGAGGGGGAACCGCTGACTCTCGTGGACGCGGGACCCCTCACCAACGAAGCCCTCCAAGCGTTGAGAACGGGGCTGCAAAGACTCGGCTACTCTCTCTCGGACATCGAGCAACTGGTCATCACCCACGCGCACCACGACCACTTCGGTCTAGCCGCAGAGGTGGTGGCGGCCTCGGGCGCGAAGCTACTTTCGTCCCATCTGAACAGCTACCCGCTGGAACACTTCCACACCTGGTGGGACCAGCGGGTATCTTACGTAGCCGAGCTGGTGCTCGAGGAGGGCGCACCCCGACAATCCATCCACGAGGTGGAGTCCATCCGAGAGTTCCAGCAGTACGCCGCGCCCGTGCCGGCGGTCCACCCCCTGGACGACCAGGATGAGCTCCAACTGGGCGACACCACCTGGCAAGCTTTGCACACGCCAGGCCACGCCCTGGGCCACCTCTGCTTCTACCAGCACGAGAGCAAGCTGCTCCTCTCCGGGGACCACTTGCTGAGGGACATCACCTCCAACCCCGTCGTGGAGACACCACGGCTGGGTATGGCCGACCGGCCCCGCAGCCTTCCTGACTACGTAAGATCCCTGCGCCGGACGAGGGAACTGGAGGTACGCAAGGTGCTGCCCGGGCACGGCGAGCCGGTCTACGATCACCGGGCACTCGTGGACGAGATCCTCCTGCACCACGAAGAACGGAGCCGGTTGGTGCTCCGGCTCCTGGAGGAAAAGGACAGGACGGTATACGAGCTGGGCGTAGCTCTCTTCGGAGGCCAGCTACCAGGAGTGCAGTTGTTCTTGGTCATGTCGGAGATCATCGGCCATCTGGACATCCTGGAGTTGGCAGGCAAGGTCACGCGAGAGGAAAGGGACGGACATGGGATCTGGACAGCGGTCCGCCCCCAGTGAGTATCTACCTGGGCTGTCCTCAGCGAGAGGAAAAGCATGAGCATCACCATCATCGGTCTCGGGCCAGGCGATCCTTGCTTCCTCACCCAAGAGGCTCTAGAGGTTCTGGAGAGTGCGGAGGAGGTCTATCTTCGTACGTGTCGCCATCCCACTGTCGCTTCCTTGGCCTCCCACCTGGACTTGCACTCCTTCGATTGCCTCTATGACTCGGAGGAGGAGTTCTCCAGCGTCTACGAGAAGATCGCGGACCGCATCCTGGAGCTGGCCCGGCGGCCCGAAGGCGTTCTCTACGCCGTGCCGGGCCACCCCCTGGTCGGTGAGGAGACCGTGTCACGGATACTAGCGCTGGCGGAGCAGAAGGGCTGTGAGGTTCGTCTGGTACCCGGCCTGAGCTTCATCGAGGCCGCCCTGGCACCTCTGCGCATAGATCCCCTCAACGGATTGCAGATCGTGGATGCCACCGTCCTGGCGGACCATCTGCATCCGCCTCTGGACCCAGATCTGCCGGCGCTGGTGGGCCAGTTGTACAGCCGAAGAGTGGCGGCCGAGGTCAAGCTCACTCTCCTGAACCTGTACCCAGCCGAGCACGTGGTGACCCTGCTCCGTTCGCTGGGAACTCCCGAGGTGGCGACCGAGGCTATTCCCCTCCACGAACTGGATCACTCCCAGGACATCGATCACCTGACGTCGTTGTTCGTGCCCCCACTCCCCAAGGCCAGCTCGGTGTCCACTTTCCACGACATCGTGGCCAGGTTGCGGGCACCGGGCGGCTGCCCCTGGGATCGCGAACAGACCCATCAGAGCCTAAGGCCGCACCTCCTGGAGGAGACCTACGAGGTCCTCCAGGCCCTCGACGAAGAGGATGACGAGGCGTTGCGAGAGGAACTGGGCGATCTCCTGCTTCAGATCATCCTGCACACGCAGATCGCCGTGGAGGAGGGCTCTTTCACCCTGGCCCAGGTGCTGGAGACCATCATCGAGAAGATCATCCGGCGTCACCCTCACGTCTTCGCCGGTGTGGAAGTAGTCGATGCCGACGAAGTGCTCCGCAACTGGCAGGCGATCAAGCGGGAGGAGAAGGAAGAGAAGGAAGACCAACCTCTGTGGGGCATGCCCCTGAATCTGCCCGCGCTGACGCTGGCGCGGAGGGCCCAGGAAAGGGCCAAGAGGGAAGAGTTGCTGTCGAGCACCAGGGAGCAACTGCTTTCCGAGGCCCGGGCTAGGCTGGAACGCCTGGAGGAGATGGATGACCAGGTGGAGGCGGAAGCTGAGCTGGGCCGGCTGCTATTCGCCCTGGCCAATCTAGGCCGGCAACTGGGCGTGGATGCGGAGAGCGCGTTGCGCACCGCCACCCAGGACTTCTGGCAGGAGCTGGCCTCCTCCCGCCCGCAAGGCCGCAACACCGAGGGCTAGCTCCCGCCTACCCCAAGATAGTCCGCTCCGGTGGCTTTTCCTCCGCGAAGTGCTTGTCCAGCCAGCCTGATCTCACGCCTTCCCTATGGTCGAAGTGCTCCACGTACGGCTTTATGTCAAGCAAGGGCGTGCCGTCCAGCATGTCCACTTCGGTGAAGTAGACCCGGTTCCCCTCGATCCGCTGTAGCCTGACGATGGACAAGCCCAGGTGGTTGGGGCGGTGAGGGCTCCTGATGGCGAAGATGCCGTGCGTCTCGTCCTCCAGGAACGGCCTGCCCTGGAGCTCTTCCCTATCCGAGCGGTGGAAGTAGTAGATCAGGATCAGGTGGCTGAAGCCCTCCAGATCCTTGAGTGCCGGGACGTACTGCTCCTTGAGGTCGATCCAACCCTCGACGTCCTCCTTGAAGCGCCCCTGGATAGGCATATCCTTGGCTTCCGCGTAGGGGGTGCGGATGATGCCGATGGGCGTCAGCTCGATCTTGTCCATGAGAGAGTGCTCCCAGCAAGTCTATCTTGTGCTCGGATCTCCAGTATACTCGAGGCCAGGAGTCTGGGCGATCACACCCCACCTGCTACGAAAAGGGCCGCCCCGGTCGGGAGCGGCCCTCTCGGTATCAACTCTGCCAGCAGCCTAGCGATGATTCCTCCAACGGAGGCCAGCATATCCCGCCAGCCCCGTCAGCCCACTGCCCAGCAGCATCAAACTCCCCAGCTCGGGGACGAACTCTTCCTCGGCACACGGCTCGATAGCCAGCGCACCCCAGGCCATGTAGCCGCAGTCACCCCCCATAAGCCGGATCTGCACCAGGTTCTCACCCCGCCTGAGGGCCGACTGAGGAACCTGGAAGGGCAGTACTACCCATACGTCATCCTCCTGCGGCGGGATGAGTGCCACGAAGTTGTCATTGACGTACACCTCGTGCTCCCCGGTCTCGAGGCCCATGACCGCCAGGGTCAGCTCGCCGCCTGAGCACACCTGCCGCCGCACCACGATGTTGAACTCGATGGGCGCGTTCTCGCTATTGGGGCATATCCACGGGGGATCAGATGTGCCCATGTCGTCATCGGCCGCGCCTGTCCTAGCGTTGTCCTCGTTGTCCTCAGAGGTCACGTACAAGCCCAGCACGGCGTTGGGCGGCTCAGGTGGCGCACCGTTGGAAGGCTCGAACTCTTGAGCCAGGGTCCCCCAGGCGATGGAGCCGCAATCGCCGAAAGCAACCTCGATCTCCACCAGGTTGGCGCCCTGCTTGAGAACAGCCTGCGGGACTTCAAAGAGTAGCACCTCCCACGGACCTTTCTCCTGCACAGGTATGGTCCCCAGGAAGTGGCCGTTGACGTACACGCCGTGCAGACCGGAAGTGAAGTCCCAGGCCGCGAGGGCCAACTGACCCCCCGAGGACATCTCTTCTCCCACCACGATATTGAACTCGATGGGACCCAGCGGGTCGTTACCACAGATCAGGCGTGGCTTGATCGTGCCCATGTCATTGTCAGCCACGCCGGTCCCAGCGTTGTCCTCGTTGTCCTCGGAGGTCACGTACACGCCCGCCCGTGCCTTCGGTGGATCCGGCGGTGTCGGTATCCCCGCCCCGACGTCCTGCGCCAGGGCCACGCCCACCAGCAGGAGTGAGGCTGTCAGCGCCAGCAACCCGGCTACCGCCCATCTTCGTCTCATCTCCATTGCCTCCTACGCCCAAACACTGCTACTCCGGTTTGTCCACAATACGTGCCATAGCGTCGAGCATCCGCTAGCCAGAGGTGCCTCTGAGGCTGCACGCCGGCTCAACACGGCATAGCACTATGCTACACTCATGTCAAGCGCATCGCCATCTATGACTCCCTCGGTGCCCCTTTACCACGATCCGCCTCACCTCAGTGCCACGATTGGAAAGGCAGTTCCTCTGTCGGCGTCGAGCAATGCCCTGCCCAGCCACACTCCTCTCTCCTCCTAGCCGGGGAGCACCTTCTGTAGAGCCGTCGTCATCTTCTGCAAGTCGCCGCTGTGAGCATTGATCTTGGCGATGTCCCCGTTCTCCAGTCCGTCTCCCACGTCGGTGATCACCCTGTCTGCCTTCGCACAGACATCGAGGATAGTGTTGGCCAGATCCTGCAATTCTTCCACCAACTCCATCGTCCGGGCTGGCACCAGCGGGATGTTGCGCATGATGGGCACGGCGGTCTCCAGCAGCGAGTCCACCATTCCCACGTACCTGGAGGCCGTAGCCTGCAACATCCCAGCCGTCCTGGTGAGCTCCACCCCTATGTCCTGAATAGAGTCCATGGTGTGCTTGTTCTCTTCGATGATACGACTGATGTCCTCCAGCGAGCCGGCCAGCTTGTCGGAGAACCGCACGTACGAGTCCCCCTTCTTGCTCGACAGGCTCTTCCTCGTGCCCGTCTTCCGGGTCGCCCCGGTGTCTCGTTTCTTCTGGCCCGCCTTGCCGCTGATCTTCCCCGTCGCCATTGTCACTTCTCCCTTCATCTTGTAGCTCGCCGATACGACGAAGCTCATACCGTGCACGGACCTGCTTCCAGGCCGCCGCCCATGCCCTCCCCTCGCTTCGCGTCGGGGGCATGGGAGCACTCAGCGTTCGATGGGCACGTCCAACAGGATCGGCTCGGTCCTGTCCAGCGCTTCATGCACACGCTCAGCAAGTTCCTCAGGCCCGGTCACCCTGTGCGCCTCCACGCCGAACGAACGGGCTAGCCCCACGAAGTCAACTTCCGGCTCCGCGAGGTCCATGCCTGGGAACTGGCTCTCCGCCATCTGGGACAGCTCCATCTCGGCCCCCACGATCTTGAGGATCTTGTATTGAGCGTTGTTGGCGATGACGAAGACCACCGGGACGTGGTGGTGAGCAGCGGTCCACAGCCCCTGGATGCCATAGAGCGACGCGCCATCCCCCAGCAGAGCCATCACCGGCCGGTTGGGCCAGGCCAGCTTCACGCCCACAGCACAACCCACTCCCCATCCCAAGGCCCAACCTCGGTGTGCGAAGTAACCGGTGGGGTCGCCAAACACGCCGAGTGTCTCCAGCACGTTGCCGTGCGTGGTAACCGCTTCTTCCACCACCGCAACGTCGGGCGGGAGTACGCGGCACAGTGCTCCCATGAAGGCCATGGGGGTCATCGGCCGCCGGTCCCACTGCGCGTCTATCTCGGCCAGCAGCTTCTGGCGCTCGGCGGCACGGCGCGCGGAGTGCCCCGCCAAACGCTTCTCGGCCCGCCCCGCTTGTTCACTCGACTGGATCTCCGAGAGACGCTGATCGAGCTCCGCCAGGCCCGCCTTGGGGTCGCCCACCAGGCCGACCTCCACCGGGTAGTTCTTGCCAATCTCCCAGGGGTCCGCGTCCAGATGGATCAACCGGATGTGCTCCGGAATGGCGCAGGCCGGCTCATGGTAGAGAAACAGACGCAGCAGATTCATGCCCACCGCCAGGATCACGTCGAACGCATCCAGGCGCTGGCGAACGCCCGGCGACCACAGCGGCAAGCTCCCTGCGTACAGAGGGTGATCGGCAGGCATGGGCAGCCGCCCGTGCGAGGTCTGCTGCTCCGCCAGCACGGGCGCGCCTAGCCGCTCCGCCAGAGTGACCAGCTCCGCCACCGCGTTGGCCTCGGTCACCCGGCTGCCCGCCAAGATGGCCGGGTTTCGGGCTTGGGCCAGGAGCTCTGCCGCTTCGCGAACCGCCTCCAGCGGAGGGCGAACCCGCCTATTCGGAACCTGAGCCGGGAACAGGTCTAGCCCATCCGTCTGCTCGAGCTGGACGTCCACGGGCACCGACGCAAAGACCGGACCGGTGGGCGGGGTCAAAGCGGTCTGGACCAGGCGGCGGGCCACCGCCGGCAAATCCTCTACGCGCTGTACTTCCACCGACCACTTGGTCCACGGCCGGGCCACTGAGACCATGTCACCCTCCAACGCCGGCTCGCCGAGCCTCAGGCGCCGGTCCTGCTGGCCCGCCAGAAGCAAGAGCGGCGTCCCCGCGCGGTAGGCGTTGTAGAGCATGCCCATGGCGTTGCCCAGGCCGCAGGTAATGTGCACGCAGGCCACGCCCAATCCCCCCGAGGCCATGGCATACCCGTCCGCCATGGCCGTGATCGGCAGCTCGTGCAAGCCCAGGACGTACTGAAAACGAGAGTCGTTCACCAGGGCCTCGTTCAAGGGCAACTCGGTGGAGCCAGGATTGCCGAAGATGTGGCTCACGCCAGACGCGGCGAGGATCTCCAGCAAGGCCTCTATCCCTAGCATGACTGTCCTCCTCACACACACTCACTGCGCAGTGCAAAAACGATCCCCGTGGATCGCTTCCTTCGGGCGGTCACCCAGCCTTAAGTCGCCGCCTCCGAGGGCACAACCTTGCGCAGACGATGATGCCAGAGTATAGTCCAGCGATGCCACAGCGTCAATCCCCGGGCGACCTTCGCCTTCGTGTCCGGATGGCGTCCGACGAGGAGCCTGGAGTGCGAAGAACGAAGGTACCAACGGAGGTCTTCAACCTCCGCCGAAGAAGCCGGAGCTGGGGACAACGGTCGGTCCTGCTACTACTAGCATGTCTCGTCCTGCTGCGGGTCATCCCACTTGCATGCTCTTGCAGCCAGTGGTACAATGGCGATACACAGTTGCCCGGTCTGCGAGCCAACTGCCGGACCAGGAGATAGGCGATCTAGATGAGAATCTCGGGCGAGGAACGGAGACAGCAGATCCTGGAGATCACGCTGGGCGTGTGCGCCGAGAAGGGCTTCTCGGGCACCACCCTGGACGACATTGCCGAGGGCGCAGGCGTCAGCCGAACCCTGATCGTGCAGCACTTCGGGAGCAAGGAAGGTCTATACCACGCACTGTCCGAGGCAGTGGGGCACGCCCACCCGTTGGATGAGGACCTGGAGGTGCAGCGTAGAATGCGGGAGAGAGACGATTTTGGCGTATTCCGCGCCTGCGCCGAGCACGTATTCGAGAACAACCTGCGGGCAGCCAGGCGGTCCAACCTCCGCCTGACAACCTTCAGCATGTTGGAGTACCCCGACTTGTTCGCGAAGTTCCGCCAGTTCCGAGACGAGGCCTGGGAGAGTCTCGTCGCTTACGTGGAGATGAGGCAGCGCGAGGGCGCTTTGGGAGCGGTGGACGCCCGGAACCTGGTGGAGGGCTACAAGGGCACGGTGGTGCACCTGGCCAACGAGACGATCCACAGGGAAGAGATTCCACGGGAAGAGCGCTTCTACCAGGTCATCGACACCATGATCCGCCTCATGTTGGCCGGGCTGTACGGAAAGGCTTAGCTATTTGCCCCTCCCGCTGTGGTCCCATCGCGCCGATGAATCCTTCAGTGCGGCAGCGCAGTAGACATTGCCCCTGGGGGGGCAGCGAACCCCGCTGTTGCCCATCTGCCTTGCGGCCTCCTGTGATCCACCCTACACTATGATAGTGGCCTAGTCTTGCTGTCAGGTTGTCGACCAGGGATAACGCACGGAGTGAGGGATGACCGGGTCAGCCCAGCTCATGTGCCCCAAGTGCGGCGCCGCGCTGCCACGACACAGCGTCGGCGAGCAAGCGGTATGCCCTCTCTGCGGCGCACAGCTTCGGGTCGAGCTGACAGCCGTCCCCATTGCGCCGGCAACTGCGCCTCCCGCCTGTCCCCTGTGTGGAGACGTTGACTGCATCGAGAAGGTCTCTTCGATCTATGCCTCGGAGATCTCGCGAGGCTACTACTCCCTTCCATGCAGGCAAACCGAGCTTGGCCAGTTGCTCAGGCCCCCCACAGAAGACCGCATCTGCCGATCCGAGAGGGATAGTCTTGCGGAACTCTGGCGCATTCATGTTCGGCCTGAGCCTGTGGTCGAGCGTCTACTTCTTTGCTGGTAAGCCCGTCAGAGTGCCGCCCTCGGAGGTGATCGTTGTGGGTATGGCCGTAGATACCGCGGGCGGAGCCGCCTCCCGGGCACTCATCGTCAATGTCCCATCTCTTGAGATCAAGCGCTCGGAAGGCTACGGGGTCCTGTTCAACGTTTGGAGGATCAAGCATCACATGCAAGAGTCTTGCGACACACTGTTCGCGACGTTGGACTCGTTTGAGGGCGCCCGATCGTTTGGCGTAGAATGCCAAGTACTCGCCGCAGACATTCCACACAAGATCACCGGTCAGCTCCACGTCATTATCGAGAAGGACTAGGATGCCTAGGAGGACCGACAGCCAGGCCGTTGCCTCGGCGGGCACGATGGCAACAACAAGGAGGTGAAGATGTCAAGAGTGAGGGAGTACCTTCTTCTCAGCTTCGTCTTGGCCCTGCTGGTTGAGGGGTGCGCACAAGAGGCGGCGATTCCACCTCCTGTCTCTTCTCCAACAGCGACCATGACTGCCGCCCATATACCCACTCCAGTCCCCAGCCCGACCCCGGCCTGCGAAACGATCCCTGAGGGTGGGATGACTGTGGTTCTGGCCTCCAGCGGTGATTCCGTTGTCACCGGTGAGGTGGACAGTACAACTGGA
>DAOUEW010000176.1:0-2891 GCA_034430275.1 Anaerolineae bacterium
GTGGTGTCCTGGGCCTGGGGCCGATCATGCGGCCTGGCCCACACCACTCCCACCAGTGTACCCACCAGCAGCGCGCCTATGAGCACGGCCATCCATGGTTTCCTGACCCTCGTCATCGTCCTCTCCTTTCGCATGCTCATCGCTTCGCCATTGCTTGTCTGCCACCTCAACTTCCTCGTCTTCTCGCGCTCGGCCACCCCCCTTCCGTGTACTCGTCTGGCATGGAAAGAGGCCCATTGGTAGGGTCATCCCCCCTGCCTCGGGAATCCGCACGACAGCCACGCTCCCTACGGCGCACCCTTGAGACTAGCCCAGTGCCTCGCGCCCGCAAGAACCACCACCCTGGCTGGGTGACCGTGGTTTTCGTGACGCCGACACAAAAAAGGGGCCGTGAACCCCCAGCCTCCGCACTAGGTGATCAACGGTCCCAGCATCGTCCCGCTCCCGTTTTGCCCTGTCCGGCCTCACGTGAAGTAGACAGCTACAGGCAGCCCCAGCCCGTGGAGAGAATGCTTGCCTGCCATGTTACGCAATAGTGTATACTGCGTCTAGTATATAGCATTATGTGCTCCATGTCAAGGAGATTATGGGAATGCTGCGACTGGAGCCGCTGCTCGTTCGTGAAGCGGTCCCGGTCCACGGGTCAACGGTGAGGATAGATCAGCGTTGCTTCGAATGCTGGCCGAGGAGTACTCGTTGGCCGTCACCGCCCGATCGCGGACTGGAGCTCACCATCAGAGGATATGACACTCCCGATCCTGTGTTCGCCAACTTCAGATTCGTGGAGGATTGCGCGGCCGTTGAACAGAGATTGGTGCCCAAGGAAGAGAGTACGTTGCTCGTGGGTGGTGGCCCGGCTGGGCAGATTCTGGAACCGCCACCTGGGCGCACTAGGGCCTTTCTAAGCCCCTTTTCGCCCCCCACGAATGATCAAGTATGGCTGTGCCGCTCTCTCCCCATTGTCTGCTCCGAAGCACCAGATGTTCCAGGGGGCCGGAACAGCCCCCTGTGCCATAGAGGGCAAGAGTGATCAAACGAAGAGAAACCACTCTCGGCCTGGGCGCCAGCGAGTCTAGGTCGGATACTCACGCATGGCACGCATAGGTTGACCCACCAGGCGAAAGGCGCGCCGCTCGGCCTCCCACCGGATACGCTCAACGTCCAGCGTGAGGTACTCGCCTCGCCGGTAGAGAAGCTGGCCGTCGGCCCACACGTAGGCCACGTCTCCGGGGTGACTGGCATAGACGATACCAGCCTGAACGTCGTGCCGAGGGATCCAGTGGGGGCCTGTGGTGTCGAGAAGGATCAGGTCCGCGGGGTGGCCTGCCGCCAGGACCCCGCTCTGATCGAACCCCAGCGCCGCCGCCGAGGCCTGCGTCGCCAGCCGCAGCAGGAGCGTGCGCGGCATCGCCTCAGGGTCCTGTTGAGCCTCCTTCTGGACCAGCCCCGTGATGCGCATCAGCTCCAGCATGTTCAGGTCGCTGTTGGACGCGGGGCCGTCGGTCCCCAGGGCCACGTTGACGTCGTGGCGTTGCATGAGGGCGAGGGGAGGCATCTCCATGGCCAGTTTCTGATAGGTCTTGGGCGTGTGGGCCACCCAGGTCGCTTTCTCCGAGAGAAGACGTACATCGTCGTTGGTCAGCAGGTTGCAGTGGGCGACCAGAGTCGGCTCCGGAAGGTCGAAAAGCCCCAGCGAAGCTGCGTAGGCCACAGGAGTCTTGCCGCACGTGGCCATGGATTGCTCGAACTGCTCCTGGGACTCGCTGAGGTGGAAGTGCGCGCCCACACCGATCCTGTGCGCCTCCTCTACGAAGCGCCGCAGGACTTCGGGAGGGTCCATGTAGGGCGAGTGCGGGCCCATCGTGGTCCGGACACGCCCCTGCGCCGCGCCGCGCCATCTCTCCACGAAGGCCACGGTCTCCTCGAACCTCTTGTGACCCAGCTCATGCTCCTGGCCGATGCCGAAGAAACACCAGGCGAGAAGCGCCTTCATGCCGCTTTCCTCGACGGCGCGGGCAGTCTGGTCCATCCAGAAGTAATGGTCTGCAAAACCAACTGTGCCCGAGGCGATCATCTCGCAGCAGGCCAGAGCCGCGCCCCAGTAGACGTCCTCCTCCTCCAGAGCGGATTCGGCCGGCCAGATCTTCTCGTTGAGCCACCTCTGGAAGGAGAGGTCCTCTGCCCAGCCACGCTCCAGGGTCATCGCGGCGTGGGTGTGGGCGTTGAAGAAGGCCGGAAGCGCCACCATCTCTGTGCCATCGACCACTTCATCCGGCTCGAAATCTGCGGGGGCCTGGCCCACGGCCACGATGCTTTTTCCGTCCAGCGCGATCTCCGCACCTTCCAGGACCCGATCTTCCTCGTCCAGGGTGATGGCTGTCACATCCCGTATCAGCGTGCGCATACTCCCCCCTGTGACTGCGTGTGTCTCGACTGAACCGAGTCCAGCGTCGGTGAACCCATTCCACTGTCTACGAACGGCGCCGCCTGTAGCCCCAGCAGGCAGCCAGGCCCAGGGGCAGCACGAGCCACGGCGTGCACACCTCGGTCTTGAAGTTCGCAAAGGCGCTCTTGTGCCCGTCCACGACGATGGTTGTGAGTGGTGCTTCCCCCGCTGCGCCGCCGCTCCAGCTCGTGAAACGCCAGCCGGAGGACGCTTGCGCCGAGAGTAGCACCTCCGTACCCGGCTGGTATTGTTCCTCCAGGCAATTGGGTAGCGGGTCGAGGCTGACCGTCCCGCTGCCGTCGGGGCTGACGTCCGTGGCCAGAGTGTAGCAGTTGGAGGGGACGTAGGTGACGTAGTTGGCGCCGAAGCCCACGTTGCTCACCCCATAGCCAATGCGCATGTATCCTCCCTCCCCCCAGTCCGTCCCCCACGAGTTCCTGAGGTA
>DAOUEW010000177.1:0-3402 GCA_034430275.1 Anaerolineae bacterium
GGTGGCCGGAAGCCCTCGAACTCTGGCAGTTGGCCATCGAGGAGCATCACGGTCGCCTCTATCCTTTCGTGGAGCTGGCCAAGTACTACGAGCACCGAGCCAAGGAGTTGGGAAGGGCAGAGGAGCTCGTGTCGAGGGCCATAGACCTGGTGAGATCGTCGTCCGACGGCCGTGATGCGTGGTGGCGCGAACGACGCCTGGCCGAGCTAGAGCACAGGCTGCGCCGGGTGCAGTCCAAGATAGCCCGCCATCGGGATTCGGCAACGTGATCATCGCACGGGGGCCCAGCTCAAGATAGCACGCGGCAAGGCTGTCGGGGTAGAGACGCAGACAATGACGATAGGAGGAGACCGAAGCCAATGAACCAGGACACGTTATCGCTGTCGTTCGAAGAGATGACCGAGGATGATCTCCCCGAGCTCACAGAAGTGATGACCAGAGCCTTCGACGACGACGCCCAGAAGCACCGGGGGCTGGAGAAGGGAGGTCCCGAGGGATACGACAACGGGGACTTCTTCCGGACGTGGCTCCTTCCGTACGAGGAGAGCGTCGGCTACAAGATCCTCTGGGAGGACAAGCTAGTCGGCGGTATCATCGTCTGGATCCTGCCTGAAGGCCACAACATCCTGGGCACGATCTTCGTGGACCCGCCCTATCAGGACCGGGGGGTGGGAACTCAGACCTGGCAGTTCATCGAGGCCACCTATCCTGAGACCAAGAGTTGGCGGCTGGTCACACCGACCTGGGCCACCAAGAACCATCACTTCTATGAAGTGAAATGTGGCTTCAGCGAGGTGGAGTCGGATCCCGTCATCGGAGCTCAGCCAGAGGAAGGCTCCATCTACAGGAAGGAGACGGACGACACGGCCTAGCCGCCAGGGGTGTCCCAATCTGCCAACGAGCGCCTGGCAATCTGACCAGAGGCGCCACTGTTCCCGACTCTCTGCCTGCTCAGTTCACCGGCCGCGCGCTGCTGGTAGCCACGTTGACGCCGATGTCTTGGTCCATAGGGGAGCTCCCATCAGGAGCAAGGAGTGCTCATGCCTGAGAAGCTCAAGGACCTGTTCTTCACCACCTCCTCCATCGCCGAGCTGAGGGAAGCCATCGCCCAGGCCTACCCCGCCTTCGACAAAGAGCGATTCATGGCTCTGGTTCTCGACGCCACCTGGGAAGACAAAGAGCTGAAGCAGAAAATGCGCCACGTCACGGAGTGCCTGCACGAGACCCTACCGGCAGACTACCCCGAAGCGCTCGAGATCCTCAAACAGGTCGCCCCGTCCGCCAGCGGGTTCGAAGCTATGTGCTTCCCCGACTACGTGGAATGCTACGGAACGGACCACTGGGACCTGTCGCTGCCCGCCTTGGCCTTCTTCACCAGATTCTCCAGTTCCGAATTCGCCATTCGCCCGTTTCTGGCCCAGGATCCTGAGCGAGCCATGGAGTATCTGTACACCTGGGCAGAGGACGACAACCACCACGTGCGGCGACTGGCCAGCGAAGGCTGCCGGCCTAGCCTTCCCTGGGCCATGGCTCTGCCCCACTTCAAGAAGGATCCGTCCCTCATTCTGCCCGTCCTCGAAAAGCTCAAGAGGGACGAATCCGAATTCGTGCGCAAGAGCGTGGCCAACAATCTCAACGGCATCTCCAAGGATCATCCCGACCTGGTGCTGGACATCTGCGAGCGGTGGCATGGACACAACAGCAACACCGACTGGATCGTGAAACACGCCTGTCGCACCATGCTCAAAGCGGGCAACAAGCGTGCCATGCGGCTTTTCGGCTTCGCAGAGCCCAAGCACATCAGGGTGGTCAATCTGACGTTGGGCCAACAGGCGCTTCCCATCGGCGACGAACAGACCTTCACCTTCGAGCTCACCGTAGACACCGATGAGGCGTGTCAAGTCCGGCTGGAGTACGTGATGCACTTTGCCCGCCCCAAGGGCAAAGTGTCCCGCAAGGTCTTCCAGCTCAGGGAGGGCAGCTTCGAACCAGGCCATCACACCATCTCCAAGAGGCACTCCTTCGTTGACCAGTCCACCCGCAAGCACTTTCCGGGTCAGCATCGAATCGCCATTATCGTCAACGGCGTGGAGATGGCCGAGGCCAACTTCCAGCTCACGGAGAGTGAGGGTGACCGACCGTAGCGGAGGGAGGCAGGGCAGATGAGTAACCACGCCGAGATCGTAGGCATTGACGCCGCCAACGTCGGGGAGCGAGGGTTCTTCTGCTTCAAGAGCAAGCCGAAGACCGACGGATGCGCGCAGAAGAAGAACTGGCTCCAGGAGCGCTTCTCCGAAGGGCTCAAGATCCACATCGTTTACGAAGACAGGCGGTCCGTGGGCTTCATCGAGTACATACCTGGTGAGTATGCCTGGCGCGCCGTGAGAGCGCCAGGATACGTGCTCATTCACTGCCTGTGGGTAGTGGGCAGAGCCAAACAGAAGGGATACGGGTCTCAGCTTCTCGACGCCTGTCTCACGGACGCCAGGCAGATGGGAGCCAGCGGTGTAGCCATGGTCACCAGCAGCAGGCCCTGGCTCGCCGGGAGCCAACTACTGCTCAAGCACGGCTTCGAACGTGTGGAGGAACTACCTCCGTTCGAGTTGATGGTCAAGCGGTTCGGCGACGCCGCCCCACCCTCCTTCCCCACGGACTGGGAGGCCAGGCTGGCGTTGTGCGGACTTGCATTGACCGTGGTGCGCTCAGACCAGTGCCCGTACGTGGAGGACGCCACTAACACTATCTTGGAGTTTGGACGCTCCAAAGGCCTCGACACCAAGATCATCCATCTGAAGACCTGTCGCGAGGTGCAGGATACTTCTCCCACGCCGTATGGAACCTTCGCCGTGGTCCACGATGGCCAGCTACTGAGCTACTACTACATGCTTCCGAAGGATCTCCAGAAGAGCCTGGGCGGGGATCCAGGCGAGCCCGGTGCGACGAGGGAACCATGACTGAGAAGATCGAGGAAGTGGAGCGCTACCTGGAGAAACTGGACCCACAGCGTCGGTCAGCCCTGGCTCAGGTCAGATCCCTCATCTTAGAGACCGTGCCGGAAGCTGTGGAGACCATGAAGTACAGGATGCCCACCTACAACTACAGGGAGGCGGTGCTATGTGCCTTCGCCTCCCAGAAACACTACATGAGTCTGTACGTGGAGCCGCGAAACCTGGACCCGCACCGTTCGCAGCTCCAGGAGCTCGATCTCGGGAAGAGTTGCATCAGGTTCAGGAGTCTGGAGCAACTCCCCCTGCAGCTCCTGCGCACCATCCGGGAGGAGACCGTACAGGCCATAGACGCGGACCGGTTCCACCAAATGGAGAAGTAAACGCTTCGTGGTGGAGTCAAGAGCGTGGTCTGTGCATCCGTCCAGACTAGGGTCGCTGCTTCGGAGGATTGTTG
>DAOUEW010000178.1:0-3371 GCA_034430275.1 Anaerolineae bacterium
TCAGACCTGTGACTTTGTATTGCCCCTCTGCGCCCGTGCGGTGCAACCACACCTTGCCGCTGTTCACCGTCAAGACCTTCTCCCACGGCATCTCTCTCCTCCTTTCACAGAACAGTCACTGACCAGCTATGCGCTGCAACCCGTCTCAGTGTTGGTCTTGTCCCTCTTCTCGATGGCGTTCTTCTTGCTTTCCGGCAGTCGCCCATACGTCTCCGCAACCCGCTTCGGGTAGCTAATCATCCGCTCGGCAATGAGATTGACTAACTCGAATAGCGTTGCCGCAGTCTCTTGGTCGTCCTTCAGGTCAAGCTGCCCCGGATGCACCGCTTCATTCCCGATTACCCTGACGCTATCGAGTGATTGCTGGATCAGCGGGTCCAACCCTTGTTCCACCAAGTCACCAATCTGGTCGTTCAGGTTCCGTCCCTTCGCACCGAGGTGGTTACAGAGCTTCTCGATGGCGAGTCTTAGCAAGGCCGCCGCGCCTCTAGGAGAGACGGAAGTGATGGAGCGGGCCTCCTGGTAGTCAGCCTTGATCTCGTCAGGTAAGTCAGCGTTGGGTAGCGGTGCAGCTCCGCTGGTCGGATAGAGCATGCGGTTTCGGTGCCAGATCGAGTACATCCTACAATGCAGGCACTGCGCGGTCGTCAACTGGCCGGCTCCTTTGTCCTCAGGATCGCTCCAGTGGTCGTGCCATTGGTGAGTTGCGTACGCTCCGCACAGCGGGCAATTGAATGCCTCCTTGTGATATTGTGGAGCTTCGTGTGGAACCATGATCCGACCTCCTCACACACCCTATGCTCTGTCCTCAATCACCCTCCTGGCATCCTCGCGCTCGGCGCTGCAAGTAGGGCACTCGTTATCCTGGCAGGGGGTTCCACACAGGCCCGAAGTCCGGTGTCGCTAGCGTGGCCAGTCACCATCTAGGAAGCGATCATCGGTTGACACTATCGCGATGAAGGTACACTGCTCGAAGAAGGTCAGTAGCCAGCCAGAGTGCACTGGCGGCTCATCGAGTATCGAGTACCAGTATCCTGCGATATCCTCTTCACAGTGGTAGTGCTCCGTTTGGGCGAGCAGTTGCTGAGGAACGCGGTACTTGAGTACATCCGCCCAGACTCTCCCATCAGGAACGGGTGACATCATTCTATGGTGGGCACATAGCCCGCGCACCACCTTTCGAACAACCCGCATCACTCCTCCGTGGTCCGCTGGGTAGATTGCATACCTGTCCCCCTGCTCAGTCTTCACCCGCCTCATTAGCTCCAATAGATCGTTCGCTCGTCTGGGGCCATCCGCACGGTCAAGGCTAGGGAGTGCTTTCGTTCGCCACAGCTCTCGGACGACGGGGTTCGGTTCGCCGGAGGCCAGAAGCACGTTCCTGAACTGGACCTCGTCGTCTGAGAAGGCGGAGTTGCATCGAGCGCAGGCTGGGACCGTGATTCTCTGTACCTTTGACTTGCTCTTCGATGCAGGATACAAGCACTTTGGAAAGACGTGGTCCCTAGTGAGCTTGACACCTGATGCGCCACAGTACGCGCATTTCTTACCGTTCATTAGCTAGTCTCGCCTGTCTCGGAGTCCCAGCGCCTATCTCTTGAGCTATGAGGGCTGGTTCTTCGCGGAACGGCCCTCGTCTCTTTGTTCCGAGACCGCCAGGCCGGGCGCACGACTGAGTGAGGGCCTCTGCATCCAGTGGTGAGGAGCCCGGACTGGGCCCGCTCAGCGGGGACGGCGCCCGCCCACCTACGTTCGGTCTCGCCACTCCTCGATCAACTGACGCAGATGTTTCCTGCCTTCCTCGTCGACCGATCGCGACCACCGCAGGAAGGATTCCATGTCGGCGATGGCCTCCTCAAACCGGCCCTGCCAGGAGCACACGCCGGCTCGGACGTAGTAGGCGGCGGCGTGCTCTGGCTCGAGGCGAATACACTCTGTGAGGTCGGCCAGGCCCTCGTCCAACTGACCAGTGGTCGCGCGGGCGGTTCCCCGCACGAGATAGGCTTCCGCCATCGAAGGATCTATCCTGAGCGCTTTCGAGGAGTCCGAAATAGCTCGTCGATCACTACCCAGGATCTGTTGGGAACGGGCCCGAAGGGCGTATGCCTCGGCGCAGGCAGGATTCACGTAGATAGCGCGAGTGTAGTCGGTGACCGCGCTGTCGTGCCGGTCCAGGGCGGCGTGGGCGATCCCCCGATCCACGTACACCCGTTCACTGGGAGAGCCAAGGACGAGAGCCTTGTTGAGATCGGCCATAGCACGGAGAGGCTGGCCAAGGCCCAGGAGGGCGCGGCCCCGCTCGTGATAGGCATCAGCGTAGGCAGGGTCGGCTCTGACGGCTGCGTCCATGTCTGCCAGGCCTTTCTCGTGTTGGCCCAGAGCAACGTAGGCACGTCCCCGGAGACAATAGGGCTCGGCCTTGTTGGGGTTGATTTCTATGGCCCTGGTGCAGTCGGCGATGGCCTGGTAGTACTCGCCGCGCGTGACGAACTCGGACCCTCGATTGGAGTAGGCGTCGCCGCATTCGGGATCGAGGTCGATGGCCCTGTTCAGATCGGCCATGGCCTTTTCGTGGTCGCCGAGTACGCCGTGCGTTGCCCCTCGATTGGAGTACGTCCGCGCGCAGTCCGGGTCCAGACGGATAGCCTGGTCGAAGTCGGCCAAGGCCGATCGCAGGCGGCCCAGACCCAGGTGTATCAGTCCTCGTGTTTCGTAGGCCACGGCGCTATGGGGATCTAGTTCTATGGCGGCGTCGAGGTCTTCGAGTGCGTCCGACCCGCGCCCTGCGTTGAACAGCACCTCAGCTCGCGCGACGTATCCCGCGGCATCCGTGGGGGTTGGGGAGGGCTTCGGTTTGCTTCTCTTCCAGAAGCCGGAGGTTAGGAGAACCAGCACCAGTACGAGCGAGAGGATACCAGATATCATCGTGCTCCCTTCTGATCGTTGGTGGCGGCGTCAACAACGAGCAGTGGCGCGTGGGGGCTGGCGTTCGCCAAGGCATGGCGACCCTTGGTGTGTATGGGCGCCGTCAAGACAAGCCCTCGGGTCACCGCAGAGGCTGTAGCCGGGGGCAAGACGGAGGATTCCCCCACCCAGCGGCAGGCTTGCCTGTCCACCCCTCTAGGTCTGCTTTCTCATCTGCTCTATCCACTGCTGCGCGTGGGTCCTGTCGGGCTCGTCGTCCGGTGGGGCCAACCGCAGGTAGGATTCCAGATCCGCGATAGCCTCTTCGTACCGGCCCTGCGCGGAGTAGACAGCTGCACGGTTGTAGTAGGCGCCGGGTTGGCTTGGCTCGAGGCGAATACACTTGGTGGCGTCGGCCAAGCCCTTGTCCAACTCGTTGGCGAACATGTGGGCGGCTCCCCGCACTG
>DAOUEW010000179.1:0-2472 GCA_034430275.1 Anaerolineae bacterium
GGGCAGGTAGTTGATAGGCTCCACCAATGGGTGGGGCAGATACGCGGTGTGGAGCCCACCGGTGGTCAGCTTCCAGGTCCAGAGCATGTAGATACCTAGATCCCCAACGAAGCCAGGTGTGGGTGCCAGCGCCAGATTGCAGGCCAGGGCTAGCAGCAGAACGCCCAGCACTGTTTTGCCCTCCCAGTGCTCCAGTGCGAGCCACGGGAACCTGCGGGCCAGTTTCCCAAGCAGCAAATACAGAACCACGGCGGCTACCACCGATCCGGCCAGCAGAGTGAGCACCAGGAGCGAGATGTAGGTCAGGTACTGGCGGTGCAAGGCGGCGACGAAGCCCAGCGCAGCCACCAGAGGCAAACTGGCCGAGAGGGAGATGGAGGGTGAAGCGCCCATCCATCGCAGGAACAGGAACAGGAAGAGTACCGATAAGAGACAAACGAGCAGGGTGAGAGGCGAGGGAACGACGACCCCTCCGCCCGTGGGTTCGATGCTGATGCGGCTGATCAGCAGGCCGAGCTGGCGCGAGTCATTCTCCGGAGAGAACACCTCTGGCTCGATCTCCACGAGCATGTCCCCCGACCAGTCTATCATGGACGCTGGGATGGGGAACACGTACTCGGCCATTCCATCTTCGGCTGCGAAAGAGGCAAGGTGCTGGTCGTTGAGCCACATTTCTACCCGAGGGAGGGGTTGCCCCTCAGGCCGGTAGCCGCTGGCGTGGAGGGAGAGCGTCCAGTCCTGTCCGGAACCGAGTCCCGGGAATCTGACGGAGGCATGGGGGCCTGTCCATCGGTAGTCGTCCTGTGCGCTGCTTTCCCTCTGGTAGAAGCCTGTGACGTAGAGGTCGTCGTCGGCCTTTACCGCCCCGATGTCCAGCGAGTAGGTGGCGTCCCATTGATGGGCAAGGAACACCACCAGCAGCGTGAGGGCCAGAAGGGCACAGAGCCATCGGTTCCACAGTGAATCCCTGATCAACGTTCGTCCTCCCAGGAAGATCGAAGGGGGAAGAGTGATCTCATGGGCTTCCCTCCGCTCCCACACCACGCCCCCGGTCAAGCGCTTTGTCAGCAGACGCGATGCTGCCCACGAGAAAGCTGCTCTTCTGGTCGGCGGCAGGGGGCGGAGACTCCAATCCGTTTTCCACGTCGGCGGGGTAGATAGATACGTGTATACTATACCCGTCCCCCCTCGGTTCAGGCAACCCCGCGAAGCTGTAGTAGGACAGCTCCTGTTGGCCGACTTGCCACTGGCTCGTAGGCAGGTCCTCCTCACTGAGCAAGAATCTCCGAACGTTGGCTACCGTGTCTCCTGACGCTTCCGTCAGCGTCACCTCCACGGCGTAGTCGGCATCAGGGAGCATGTCCGCCTGCCATCTGAGAGCCACCCAGGCCTGGCCTGAATCAGGTGGACCAAGCCCGGAGTAGACTCCGGTCAGTCTCAGACCCCGGCCGAAGTCTATATCCAGGGGTTCCAGGTCGGAAGGGAAAGAGAAGGTCACGTGGTCCGGTAGCTGGTAGATCAGCACGTCGAAACCATCAAAGTGTTGGGTCTCCAGCCTTTCGCTGTGCTTGTCGAGAAGGAAAGGTAGAAGGCCCCTCCAGTCAGCGTAGAGGTCATACCAGGGTTGCGCTGGCCAGTCGACTGTTCTGTGGAGCACCCACGCCGTCTCGCTGCCCCGGCAGGCATCAGTGAGCTCCCGGGCCAGCCTCGCCTCGTCCAGGAACACATAGTGGTGTGGTGCCTCCCCCTCGTAGAGGAAGTCGAGAACGAAGTAGGCCATTCTCTGTTCGCCGTGGGGACCAAGAGGAACGATCCACATCGAGTGAGGCTCGGCCAGATCTTCCATCCCAGTGGCCGTCTCCACCATCCGCGGGTCGAAGGCCTTGATCATTTCGATTTCTTGCACCTGCGGGGCGAAGTAGTCCCGGTAGGTGAGCATAGCGGTGAGGAGAAGGCAGCCCGACACGAGAATGGAGAGCAGGGCCCGGGCCGTGCGTGACGAGGTTCTGTCCTTTAGCGAAGACCAGGCAGCCTCCACTCCCAGGGCGGGAAAGACGTACGCCACGGGCAGAGTGCCGATAGCCCGCAGCGAGTGGGGCAGCTCTGGATAGGTGAGAATGGCGGGAAGTAACATGGTCAAGAACCAGAGGAGACAGAAGCTGTAGGGCATGCCTCGCCAGCTGCGAAGACAAACAGCGAGGCCAACGAGGGAGCAGGCCAGAGTAAAGAGCTCGAAAGCCGGGCGACCGGCCGGGTTGTGCCTGGTGTTGGGATCGGCTAGAAAGCCGAACATGCCAAGCTGGCGTAGAGTGTTCTCCGCCAGCAGGCTGGCGAGGGGCCTCTCGTCCAGAGCACCGAAGACGGAGACCCCGGAGCGGACCAGGAAGCTTCCCGGGTCGGCCACGAAGTGTGCACCGAGGGGTGCGAAGACGAAGACGAAGCAGATCGCGAATACCGCGAAAGCGGTGATGG
>DAOUEW010000180.1:0-2477 GCA_034430275.1 Anaerolineae bacterium
AGATCGCCGTGGCCGTGGTAGTGGAGCACAGCGGCGAGGGTTCCACCTACGCGGCGCCCATCTGCCGGCAGGTCATGGAGGCCTTCTTCTTCGGACCTCCTCCGGCAGAGTCGCCGGAGGAAGAATAGGTCCGGTCCTCCGAAGGACGCCGACGAAGGGCAGGAAGGATCTCTTGGCCGCCTCGCGCTGTCGTCTCGCCTGCAACTCGTTCGCGCAGCTTGAGGGCGGAGCTGGACTCGATCTCCAGGCAGGCGCACCATGGTGCGGCGCTCCTCACAGGAGTCGCCAACAGCACCAGCGCCTGACGCAGGTTCTCAGACGGCTCTCGTCAAACCCCAGCGAGCACCTCTCGCGCAGTCGCCCTGCCTCGCTGAATACCGAAGGCGAACGATCAGATGTTTCTCTTGTACTCTATCCGGACGCCGTAGACCTCGACGTTTAGGCCCTCGATAACCAGATAGAGATAGGGACCGTTGCTGGGCCAGACCACGGGGTAGTCTATAGTGTCGTCCGTGTAGTTGATCACGCCCGGCTGCGAGCCCGAGGAACACACCAGCCCCATTTGATTCTTGGTCCCCTTGTTGGGCTTGGTGCGGTACAATGTCACGCAGGCGTCTTCGTCGGTGTGCTGATCCCTCACCGAGAAGATGATCCTCTCCACCGTCACCGACGGCAGGCAGGGGAACACTACAGGAGCAGTAAATGCGCCGATACCTGAATTCATCTCAAGGTAGTCTCCATTGTTCCAGTAGTCATAGATCTCGTTGGCCGGGTGGAAGAAGGCTGCGGGGATCGTGATCCTGCGCGTGGCGTCGGCAGCCTGGGCGCTCTGGCCCGGCCTGGCCCAGACCACTCCTCCCGCCAGCATGCCCACCAGCAAGGCACCCATCACCATTGCCATCCAACGCTTGTCCATCGCCCTCTCCTTTCTCTGTTGTTGCGAATACTGCGCCGTCGTTAATGAGGAGTATCACTGAGGTTATTATACCGTCAGTATGTGTCTTTGTCAAGTGTTCAGGGAGCGAGACTCGCGTTCGTGATGCACCAGTGGTGCGCTTCGCTCGTGGCTAAGAGCCGAGGTACGATAGGGGTGGTGCCTTCGCCGCAGGAAGAGAGGAAGAGGGTCAGTCGCTGGGCGTTCAGCCCTCGTTCGCCCGCTTGCGTCTGTGGTACTTTTTTGGCTGCCGCGCGACGTCAGTTCTCAGCGGGCTGTCAGGAGGCCCCGCTGACCCCATGCTGCGTCTTGTCCCCGCGCGGTTGGGGGGCAGGGCAGCCGTCAGATGTTTCGCTTGTACTCAATCTGGACGCCGTAGACGCTGACGCTCTCCCCGCTGATATCCAGCTTGAGGTAGGGACCTTGGCTAGGCCAGACCACGGGGTGGTCTATGGTGTGGTCGATGTAATTGACCACGCCCGACTGCGAGCCCGTCGAATAAGCCCAGGCCATCTCTACCTGAGTCCCCTTGTTGGGCTTCGTGCGGTACAGCCTCACAGAGGCGTCGCCACAGACATTCTGATCCCTCACCGAGAGGATGATCCTCTCCACCGTTACCGACGGCAGGCACGGGAAGACCACAGGGGCAGTGAAGCTACCACCATTCGAGTCGGTCCAAATGTGGTCTCCATTGTTCCAGTAGTCGTACGTGGGGTCCGTCGGGTGGAAGAACGCTGCGGGGATCGTGAGCTTGCGGGTGGCGTCGGCAGCCCGGGCGCTCTGGCCCGGCCTGGCCCAGGCCACTCCTCCCACCAGGATTCCCACCAGCAAGGCACCCATCACCACTGCCATCCAACCCTTGTTCATCGCTCTCTCCTTTCGCTAATACTACGGATACTGCGTATTCGTTGGTCAACTGTCCCGCCATAGTGATGGTACCACAGTCATGTTTCCGCGTCAAGCAGACAAAGAGCGAGCTTCGCGCTCCTGATGGGCCAGTGGTGCCAATTGCTCGTGGGCAGGAGCCGAGATAGGACAGGGGTGCTGGCTTCGCCGTAGGGGGAGAGGAAGACGGCCAACCGAGGGGCGTTCAGCCCTCGGTTGCCTCCTTGCGTCTGTGGTCCTTGTTTGGCTGCCGCGCGACGTCAGTTCTCAGCGGGCTGTCAGGAGGGGCCGCTGACCCCATGCTGCGTCCTATGCAGGGGCGGTTGCGTTCCGGAGCTCGGCAGTCAGATGTTTCGCCTGTATTCTATCTGGACGCCGTAGACGTTGACGCTATCTCCGTATATCTCCAGAAGGAGATAGGGACCCTGGCTGGGCCACACTACGGGGTTGGCTATGGTGTCGTCGGTGTAGTTGATCACGCCCGGCTGCGAGCCCGTCGAACACACGTTGGCTAGTTGCCTCTGGGTCCCCTTGTTGGGCTTGGTGCGGTAGAGGCACACACAGGCGTCGTCGTAGGTCCCGGCATTCTCATCCCTCACCGAGAGGATGACCCTCTCCACCGTCACCGACGGTAGGCACGGGAAGACCACAGGTGCAG
>DAOUEW010000181.1:0-9698 GCA_034430275.1 Anaerolineae bacterium
ACCCGACACTGCGCCAGGTGACTATGTGATCAAGATTGGGGTATACTATTGGGCAACTGGAGAACGCCTGACCGTGAGGGACGAACAGGCACGCAGACAACTGGAGGATACCATTCTGATTAGCATGGCCAGATGAGCCGTCTGGCAGGACGAGCACACACAGATTCGGCCAGTGATTCCGGCCGGTCGTATGGCAGCAAGCGTAACCGATCTGTTCCCAGCACACGTGCCCACTGCCAGAGTGACCGATCGTGGCCCCGCAGCACGATCGGCCGCAGATGGTACACCGGCATCAACAGATTGTTTCTGTCATGGAACGCGAACTGGAGGCAGTCGGCGCGTGGGAGCGCTCGCAGCCCAGAGAGCGACATCCCCGAGAACATGGCGTCCCCTGGTGATGCTGGTTTCTCGTTCCAGAGAGGCAACCACGTATCTGGCAAGCAGGGGCTGGAAATGCTCATTTGCCACCCGCAGTCGGCCGGCGCCACGGGCAGCAAGCCCAAGCGTGGGCAGAGGCCGTCTACAACTGCGGCGAAATAACCGAGGATCTGGAGAAGCTGTTTCTTTCCGTCGTGCATGGTAGTGCGTACAGCGAAGGCGGTTTAAATGGGGAATAGGAGAGGCACCGGCTATACGATCCTTCTTTGTATCGCAGACCTCGCTCTAACGGCGGCCGCTCTGTACGCCGCCTCTGTGGCGCGCCTCGCGCTGCCCTGGGGGGCCACAGTCTGGCCAAGAGGAGTGAGCCTGAGCCCACCAGTGTATCTGCTAGCCACCTTAGTCTGGATCTCGGTCTTTCTCCTTCTTTCGGTGTACGACCCGAAAAGGAATCTGCGGCTCGCTGACGAATTGCAGATGATCCTGCTCGCGGTTCCCATGAGCACTCTCGTCTTTGCAGGCACTCTATACCTGACCTACCGCGACGTGCCCCGATTGCTGTTCATCTACTTCTTTGTCATCGACATCACGCTACTCCTCTGCTGGCGAGCTCTCCTTCGTGGTCTATGGAGGTTCGGCACCCGGTCCAGGCGCTCGCCAAGGAGCGTGCTTATCGTTGGAGCAGGTGACCTGGGTCAGGACGTGGCTGCCAAACTACGTCAGCAGGAGTGGCCGGGACTCGAACTGGCGGGCTTCCTGGACGACGACCCGGACAAGCAGGGAAAGACCGTTAGCGGCGTCCCAGTGCTCGGCGCGGTCACCGACGCATCCCGCCTCACCGAAGAGATGCACATAGAGGAGTTGATCTTCGCTCTCCCTCTGCGAGCACATCAGGAAGTGGCTAATCTGGTGGTGGAACTGCAGCGGTTGCCTGTGGTGGTGAAAGTGATGCCCGACTTCTTCGATCTGGCGTTCTACCGAACTGCCATCACAGTGGACGATCTCGGTGGGATTCCCCTACTCAATCTGAGGGCATCGGCCATAGAGGGCTTCCCCCGGGCTGTCAAGAGGGCCTTCGACGCTTTGGGAGCCACCATCCTTCTGATCGTACTGTCCCCGTTGATGCTCCTCATCGCCATCCTGATTAGGCTAGACTCCAAAGGTCCGGTGATCTTCAAACAACTCAGGATTGGTGAGAACTGCCAGTCCTTCCAGATTTACAAGTTTCGCTCCATGGTTGCTGATGCCGAGCGCAAGCTCGAAGAAGTGATGATCGAAACTGAGGATGGCCAACTGATCCACAAAGCGAAAGATGACCCGCGCGTCACCCGCGTGGGACGTATTCTGCGCCGCGTCAGCGCGGACGAACTGCCCCAGTTGTTCAACGTGATCAAAGGCGAGATGAGCCTGGTGGGCCCCCGCCCTGAGCTGCCCTTCCTTGTGGAGAGATATGAACCCTGGCAGCGGAAGCGATTCGCTGTTCCACCCGGAATGACTGGTTGGTGGCAGATCAGAGGGCGCAGTAACCGCCCTATGCACCTGCACGTCGAGGACGATCTATTCTACATTCAGAACTACTCGCTACTGCTGGATTTGCAGATCTTGTGGAAGACCGCTGGCGCAGTGCTCGGACGCAGAGGAGCCTACTAGCGGCGAGCCTGGGGCAACGAGCCCTCCATTGAGGACAGCACTTTGTGATTCGATGGTCAGCCAGGACGGGACGGGATCGGCCGGTGGGATCTGCTGCCAAGGACCTCCGATTCCACTGGTTGGAATGATGGCACTAGTGAATCTCACTCCAGATCCTTACCCGCGATGAAGGGTTTGCTTCGCCTCGGCGTATGGTGACGCGCCTTCTACTGTGTAGACTCTCCAGGCAAAGCTGTGCCTTGTCTCAGGAGTACGCCGACCGGGCAGGGCTGCTCTTCCGCAAGGCTCCTCTACGAGGAGGTTGGTGTCCACCGTATCGTGAGGGACGAAGATGCTCGATCCGGATCGTGGACCCATCTCACCCGGGGTATTCCCTGCGGTGAGTGGATTCGATGCGCGGCCGTGCTCCGCCGGCTCGCCTTCGCTCCGCCCCCAAGGCTAGGTGCGCAGCAGTGCAGACCAGTGACGCCCTGCAACCATGGCGCTCTGGTGAGAGTTGGCGGAGATCCGTGAACCCACCTGATTCGTCAACCGGGGATCAGACACCGGAAGAAAACGATACTTGCTTGTGGACAGAGGAAGAACTCGTATGTCCGTGAATCGAATCGCTGACAGAGACCGACTCGTGGCGCTGGGCCTGCTCCTGGCCATCTTCACGCTCGGGCTGGGGCTGCGGCTGTACAACCTGGATGCCACAAGCCTGTGGGGGGACGAGCTCTACACCGCCACTCGGGCGCAACTGGATCTACGATCGATGCTCGAGAACGTGGCGACCACAGGCGACAACCCCCCCCTGTCCTTCGTGATTATCAAATCGTCGGTCACGTTGCTGGGCGACTCCGATTTCGCTTTTCGTTTTCCGACCGCAATACTCGGTGCGCTCACTATTCTCCTCACCTACAAGGTGGGCGAGATGCTCTGGACGAGACAGGTTGGGCTGGTAGGCTCCTTCCTTCTCGCGGTCAACGCCTACCACATTCGATTCTCACAATTCGCGAGGCACTATGCGATCACAGCGTTCCTTGCTCTCCTGGCGCTGATCTTGCTCCTCAAAGCCCTGGGAACCGGCAAGAAGCGCTTCTGGGTTGGGTTCGCCCTCGCTTCCGTCCTCAACCTCTACAATCACTACTTCGCGTTTCTGCCCCTGGCCAGCCTAACGATCTTCGGTTTCTGCATGATCGTCGCAGATTGGGTCTCTCACAAGGATCTGCCCGAACCCACCAGGCCCAGACGACAGGATCTCATGCTGGCCTGTAGTCTGTGCCTCATAGCCCTGCTCTTTCTGCCCTGGTTGCCCTCTATGTTGCAGCACATCTATGGGCCCCACGTCGGATGGGAGGGGTTTGATGCCAGCACTGTGCTGCGCATGCAGAGAGCGCTGGCGCGCGTCGACCGGTGGCTGACAAAGTACAGTGGCCTCAATTCGACCCCAGCTTTGCTAGCATTCGGCCTCGCTGTCCTGGGGCTGCTGCGCTCCATACGCAGTCACGCCTTACTCATAGGGCTGTGGTTTGGGGTCCCACTGGCATTCGCGCTCAGCGTAACAACCGACCGATCTGCCGGTCCCGCGTACTCCATGTTCGTCGTTCCGATCTACCTGCTGGCGGTGGCGAGGGGTGGCGTGGCCGTGGCCTCCTTGCTGCGGCGACCCGTGCTCAGAATCGTACGCCACCCACACTGGGTCCCACTGATCACCGCCGTGATTGTCATCCTTGCCTTTGCGCCGCTAAGCATTGCGCCCCTCCGCGACTATCATCTAGAGCGGGTGCGAGTGGATTGGCGAGGCGCAGCACAATACCTGGCAGACAACCTGATGCCGCAAGACGTAGTCCTTGCCGATGGTATTGGATACACTGGAGGCCAAGACTCTTTCCGTGTGCGCATGGGACTCTCACACTATCTTGCCGCCCAGGGTGCAGCGGACACACCAATCCTGAATGTCGGGCTGGGACTCTGGGAGGACCTCTCTACGGTTGAGCTGGATCAAGGCAGAGTGTGGGCAGTTCTCTGGTACTCTGCCAGGAGTGCTTCCTGGGAAGGCCCGCAACACGCCAGCATCGTCGACTTCCCAGGTGTGCTCGTCATCCGCCCAACCGAGTCTTCCGGGGATTTACTTCAGAATGCAGCCTCGACCCTGGAGGTGCTGCTTGAGGTCATGCCCACGGAGGAGGGGCGCTTCGACGTGCACCTGGCCCTGGCTGACATCTACCTGAGAGCTATGCGATTCGAGGATGCGCAGATCGAACTACAGCAGGCGAGGGCGGTCCAGCCAGACCACTCACAAGCGTTCGACGACATGCGCAAAGCAACGGTGGACTTCTTTGCCAGCGCGTACCCCGTGAAGATCGTCGGCGATCCCCTGTGGCCAGACTTTGGTCAGATCGTCGCCCTTCTTGGCTACGACGTCCGTACGTCGGCTGAGGGACCTAACCAGTTGGACGTAACGCTCTGGTGGGGGACGCTGGCCGACATGGACAGGGACTACACCGCCTTCATCCACGTGGTAGATCAGGAGGGACACATCTTGGCACAGGAGGACAGACTGCTCCAGCAGGGCGACCGTCCCATATCCGAGTGGCTTGTAGGAAGCGTCGCGAGGAAGCAGTACCACCTGCAGCTTGAATCGGGCACCACGCCGGGTGACTGCCTGGTCAAGGTCGGCCTGTACGACTGGGAGACAGGAGAGCGCCTGCCCGCACGAGACAGGCAAGGGCTAAGACAGCCTGATGATACCATAGTTATGAGCATCGTCCAATGAGTGGTTGGGCACGACCAGGATACTGCCTCGACTCCCAGCAGAGTCCTGTCGAAGTATCTGGGACGACACCGCCGGCTCCTCGCAACACTGGCCTGTTGCACGTCGAGTATGGCTAGGCCTGGGTAACGAAAGTGGATCGACCCGCGGCCCGGGACCCGGTCGCGCTTGTCCCGCGACCCCTGGCCAATGTGAGACGGAGCGCCCCGCCGTGGCTCGGTAGCACGATCTGTGGTACGTTTTGCAGCCCAATTGAGGGACTGCGTGGATTACCAAACTCGACCTGGAGGGCAGTACGCGCATGGCAGGACTCGCGGCCTCAGAAACGGAACGAACGAGAAGACTCACGATCTTCGGCGCACTGCTGATCGTCTTCATGCTTGGGATGGGTTTGCGGCTCTACGGTCTGGACGCAGACAGCCTGCGGCTCGACGAGGTGAAGACACTCAGGCACTCGCAACTGGACTTCGCATCCATGATCAGCGTCCAGGCAAAGGCGAGTGCGCACCCACCTTTGCTCTACGCGATGACCCACCTCTTCATGGTCCTCTTCGGCGATAGTGACTTCGCAATTCGCCTCCAGGCAGCACTGCTCGGCTCCGTCTCGGTGCTCTTGACCTATAAGGTAGGTGAGATCCTCTGGTCCAGGAAGACGGGAGTGATAGCAGCTTTTCTCTTGGCCATCAGCGCCTATCACCTTCGCTATTCACAGGAAGCAAGACACTACAGCTTGATGGTGTTCCTCTCTCTCCTGTCTCTGATCCTCCTCCTCAAGGCGCTGCAAGGCGCCCGGTGGAGAATGTGGGGCCTGTTCGCCATCTGCGCGAGTCTTCTCATCTACACCCACTATTTCGACCTGCTTCTCCTGGCTGGCGAGGTGCTGTTCGCTGTATGGGTGATTGTCGAGACGTGGCTATCCTCTCGACGTGCGCCTCCGCACACCAGCTTCGACCACCCAGCCTCGGTTGACCCCGGCCACCAGACCGCAGCCTCAAAGGACCAGCCGCCACCAGCGGATCTGCCGGCACCGCCATCCCACCGTCTACCCAGCGCCAGGAAGCAAGCCCTTTGTCTTCTCGCGACCATCACGCTGGTCGGGATGTCCTATCTGCCCTGGTTGCCATTCCTACAACAACAGCTTCTGGGACGGCACATACAGTTCGAAGGATTGGGTGAGGGGACAGTCCCCCATACTGAGCTCTCGGTCGCCTTCTTCGCCGACGCGCTCCGGGAATACACCCAAGTGGATGGAGTTCCCCTACTGCTGCTCCTGGCCCTCTTGGTCCTGGGCTTGATAAGCTCTCGAATCAGGCACAATGTGCTCTTCGGGCTGTGGATCGTGCCACCATTCGTGCTTCCCTTCGTTGTGAGGGCCAGTCACTTCTTCTCGTACAGATATGCGATCTTCGTCGTCCCCATCCTCCTCCTCACCCTGGCAAGGGGAGTATCGGTCTTGACGGACCTACTGACTCGCCGCCTCCCCGCGCTGAGAGAACACGAGAAGGCTCGCACGACGCTCCTGGCCGTGCTCACCGCCTCCATCTTTGGCGCACTCGCTCTCAAGCCTGTCACAGACTACTATCTTTACGAGAGCGCCGATCTGCGCGGTGCAGCTGGCTACCTCCAGCAGACACTACAATCAGATGACGTGGTACTGATTGACGACGTCAAATATGGTACAGACCGCCGCGTGCGCATGGCACTCTCCCACTATCTGTCAGCACAGGGTGCATGGGACACACCGATCCTGGGCCTCGGGTGGGGACTCGGTCAGCATCTCTCGACACTTGAGCAGGATCAGGGCAGAGTGTGGGCAGTCCTATGGTACCAGGCAGAGCATGTTTCTTGGGAAGACAGACAACACGCCAGCATCGTTGACTTCCCAGGTGTGCTCATCATCCGCCCAGCCGAATCTTCCGGGAATACACTTCAGAATGCAGCCTCGACACTGGAGGTGCTGGTCGACGTCATGCCCAGGAAGGAGGGACGCGTCGACGTGCACCTGGCCCTGGCCGACATCTACATGAGAACAATGCGATTCGAGGATGCACAGTCCCAACTGGAGCAGGCCAGCGTGGTGCAACCGGATGACCCACAGGGTTCCGAGGACATGCGCAAGGCCAAGGTGCGCCTCTTTCGGCAAGCGTACGCCGCGTGGGACGCACGCCACTCCTTCTGGTCCAACGTTGGTCAAGTGCTGGCCCTGCTCCACCACGACGTCCGCATATCGGCTGAGGGGCCCAACCAATTGGTGGACGTAACGCTCTGGTGGGGGACTCTGGAAGAGATGGAAAGAGACTACACCGCGTTCGTCCACCTGGTGGACCAAGAGGGGCACATCTTGGCACAGGAGGATAGACTGCTTCTACAAGACGACCTACCCACATCCTATTGGCTTGCAGGTAGCGTCGCGAGGAAGCAATACCAGTTACAGCTTGGATCAGACACCGCGCCAGGTGACTGTCTGCTCAAGGTCGGCCTATACGACTGGGAGACCGGGGAACGACTGCCCGTGTGGGACGAACAGGGGCGCAGAGAGCCCGATGATACCATAGTGGTGAGCATAGCCCAATGAGTGCGTTCGCACGACAAGCACATCGCCTCGCCTCCCCACAGGGTTCTATCGACACAGTTGCGGCGGCAAGGTCAGCTCCTCACAGCGCTGGCCCGTTCTGTGTCGAGCGCTACCACACCCGGGCAACGATCCTCGTCCAATGTATGGGAGCAAGACGACACGATCCATTCCCAGCGCCCAGCTCAAGCGACCCGACCTGGCACGGCAGCTTAATCCGTCGTAGACTGTACACTGCAATCGAGAGGCTGCATCCATTGTGGAACTCGATCTGCAGGCGGTAGACTGATGCCACGTTTCGTAGGATCGGAAGCGAGAACGAAGAGAACACCCCTGCTCCTTGGCGTACTGCTGGTGGTTTTCCTCCTGGGCATGGGGCTGCGGCTGTACAAACTGGACGAGGACAGCTTGTGGCTGGATGAGGTGAAGACCGGAATCACATCACAGATGGATTTCGTATCCATGCTGAATTTCCAGGCACAGGAGAGCGTACACCCACCTCTGCTCTACTTGGTGACGCAAGGCTGCATGGCCCTGTTCGGCAATAGCGATTTCGCAGTCCGCCTCCAGGCAGCGCTGCTTGGCTCTATGTCCGTGCTGTTGACCTATAAGCTTGGTGAGATCCTGTGGTCGAGGGAGGCAGGTCTGGCAGGAGCTTTCCTCTTGGCTATCAACGCCTTCCACCTTCGCTACTCGCAGGAGGCAAGACACTACAGCCTGATGGTGTTCCTTGCCCTCCTGTCTCTGATCTTCCTTATCAGGGCACTGGAGGGCCGCCGAAGGCAAATGTGGATTCTGTTCGGCGTCTGCGCGAGCCTTCTTATCTACACGCACTATTTCGCCGTGCTTGTGCTGGCTAGCGAGGTGCTGTTCGCAATGTGGGTGATTGTCGAGAGCCTGGAATCGTCTCGTCGTGAGCTCTCGCAGACCAGCTTCGACAAGGCAGCCGGGGATGACCTCAACCACCAGACCCCGGCGGCAAAGGACCAGTCGCGCCAATCAGGTCTACCGACACCACTGTTCCGCCATCTACCTGCCGCCAGGAAGCAAGCTCTTTGCCTTGTCGCGGTCATTGCTCTGGTCGGGCTGTCCTATCTGCCCTGGTTGCCATTCCTGCAACAACAACTCCTTGGACGACACATACAGTTCGAAGGATTGGGTGAGGGGACACTCCCTCGCGCCGATCTCTCGGTCCGCTTCTTCGCCGACGCACTTCGAGTCTACACCAAAGTGGATGGGGTTCCCCTTCTGCTCTTCTTGGCCCTATTCCTTCTCGGCCTGGCAAGTTCTCCACTTAGGCACAATGTGCTCTTTGGACTGTGGATTGTGCTGCCATTCGTAGTTCCCTTCATTGTGAGGGCCAGCCACTTCTTCTCGTACAGATACGCGAACTTCGTCGTTCCCGTCCTCTTTCTCGGCATGGCAAGGGGTATATCTGTCTTGCGGGACCTGTTAGCTCGTCGCCTCCCCGTACTGAGGGATCACGAAAGGGCTCGCGCGGCACTCTACTCCGCGGTCGTTTTTTCCGTCTTTGGCTACCTCGCTATCACGCCTATTGCAGACTACTATCTCCGCGAGAAGGCTGACTTTCGCGGTGTCGCTCGCTACCTCCAGCAGACACTACAACCAGGCGACGTGGTGGTAACCGACGGCGTGAAGTACCGAAAGGGCCAAGACGCCGACTGGACCGAGAGATCCCTCTCCTACTACATGGACTATTATCACATAGAGGAAACGCCCACATTGCTCGTGGAGAGGGGATTCTGGGCCAACCTCCAAGACGTGGCACACGCCGAGGGAGAAGTACTGGCCGTCCTCTCCTCCCGCAAGGAACGTGCCGCCTGGCTCAGGCGGACAGATGTCACAATCACCGGGTTCAAGAGCCTCTACGTGGTTCGCCTACCACAGCCTTCTGGAGACTCTCTCCAGGATGGCGTTTCCATGCTGGAAACCCTTGCCGATCTCCTCCATCAACCTTCCGAAGCCAGCTTTGACGTACACCTGGCCCTCGCCGAGGCCTACGCCGACCTGGGAGAACACTCGGAAGCCGATTCACAGGTTGTGCTCGCCAGTGCAGCCATGCCCGACGACCATCGAGCCGTCGATGACCTGACGGAAACAATCAGCGAGCTACGGCCTTTCGTTCGTGTCCAACTCCAAGACTTGTCTTTGGGCGATACCCTCTCCATGCGCGGCTACTCGGTGCACCCCACTACCCCACAGGCCGGAGGAGCTGTGGATATCACCTTGTGGTGGCAGGTGGAGGCCGAGATACAGAGAGACTATACGGCGTTCGTTCACATCCTGGACCGCGATGGAACTGTCCTTGCACAACAGGACAGA
>DAOUEW010000182.1:0-7198 GCA_034430275.1 Anaerolineae bacterium
TACTCTCTGGTCGCCTCCAGACAGAGGTCGAAGGCCTGGTCGTAGGTACCCTTGATCATGATCACTCGAGCACCGAAGATCAGGAGTTGGGCCACCTTGGCCTGCGGCGCCCGTTCCGGGACGAAGATGACACTCTCCAATCCGACGCTGGCGGCTAGACCGGCCAGGGACGACGCCGCGTTTCCGGTAGAGGCACAAGTGATGGTCTCGTAGCCCAACTCCAGCGCCTTGACCACGCCCACGGCGCTGGCCCGATCCTTGAAGGAGGCAGTGGGGTTGCGGCCATCGTCTTTCAAGTAGAGGTGCGGAAGACCCAGCTTCTCGCCCAGTCGCTCCACGTGGTACAAGGGCGTCCAGCCGATCTGAAGGGGCGGGTGTGGGCTGTCTTCCTCCACGGGAAGCAGAGGGGCATAGCGCCAGATGGAGTAGTCGTGATTGCTGGCCAGCCCCTCCTTGGTCAGGCGAGTGGCGATGAGGTCGTAGTCGTAGAGGACGTCGACGATGCCCTCGTCCCCGTGCTTGGGGCAGACGTACAGGACTTCTTCGGGTTCGTACTCGGCGCCGCAAAGGACGCACTTCAGTCCCCGTACCTGATCCACGATAGCTCCTTGTCTCAGGGTTGCCCGCTCGCGGTGGTTGCTCTGGCCTCGACGAGGGCAAGAGCCCTCACTACGAACCAGCTCTGGCTCGCAGTGGGCGCTTCAGTGCATAGCACGGCGGGAACAACTGCCGTGCACTCTATAGAGAGCCCATGGTGAGGGCCATGAGCGCCTTCTGCACGTGTAGCCTGTTCTCGGCCACATCGTAGATGATGGAGCGGGGCCCGCTCGCCACCTCGTCGCTCACCTCGTGGCCGCGGTCCACAGGCATGGGGTGGATGTACAGGGCATCGTTGGTGAGGGCCATCTTCTCCGCGTCGCAGATCCACTCCGGGTATCGCAACGCCTTCTCGATCTCGCCCGGTTTGTCCAGCTCACCATCCTGGTAGGCCAGGGGACTCATCCAGTTCCGCGAGTAGACGACGTGTGCTCCCTCGTAGCCCGCCACGGGGTCGTGGATGACGTCGAAGTCCGTCCCCTGGGCCTGGCAGTTCTCTTTCACCCTGGCTATGACCTCGCGGTCCAGATCGTACCCCTCTGGATAGGCCAGCGTCACGTCCATCCCCAGACGAGAACCGATCAACAGGTTCTCCTGCACCGAGCACCGGGAGCGGACCAAGGCGCCATGTCCCCACATCATCAACAGACGCTTGCCCTTCAGGTTCTGGCCCAGATGCTCCCGCAAGCCCAGGACGTCGGCCAGCCCCTGGCAGGGATGGTACTTGTCGTGGGCCATGGAGACGATGGGGATCTCCGACCAGCGAGCGTACTCCCGCAGCAGATCGTCGCCCTCACCATAGGCGCCGATCTTGTCCTCCAGTATCCGGATCCCCAGACCCACAGCGTAGCGGCTCATGACCTTGGCCGCGTCCTCCACAGTCTCCCCCGCCGTGGTGGCGGTCTTGAGGCGCATGGCGCGAGGCTCCAAAAACTGGGCGTGCCCTCCCAACTCCGTCGCCGCGCACTCGAAGGACTGGCGCGTGCGCACCGAAGGGTTATAGAAGAACATGAAGAAGGTCTTGTGGGCCAGACAGTTGCTGTAGGGGTGAGTGAAGCGCTGAGCCTTCATCTCCGCCGCCAGTCGGAGGACCTCCTCCAACTCCTCGACCGCCCAATCTTGTGTACAGATCAGGTCCTTGCCGTGCAAGTCCATGGTCGTACCTCCAGCTACCGCATGGTCAGGGCCATCACCGCCTTTTGGACGTGCAAGCGGTTCTCGGCCTCGTCGAAGACCACGGACTGCGGGCCGTCGATGACGTCGTTGGCCACCTCGAAGCCGCGGTCGCAGGGCAGGCAGTGCATGTAGATGGCGTCTTTGTGGGCCAGCTTCATCTTGGCAGAGTCGCAGATCCAATCCTTGTTGGCGTCGAACAGCTCCTGGGTCTTGGCCTCGTCTCTCTCGCCTATGGGCTTCTCGAACATGGGCACGCCGGTCCAGGCCTTGGGATAGACCACGTGGGCGCCCTCGAACGCCTCGCGCATGTCGTTGGAGATGGCGAACGATCCACCGTAGCGCTCCGCGTAGCCCTGACAGGCGCCGAGCACCTCGTCGTCCAGCTCCATGCCCTGAGGATGGGCCAGCACCACATCCATACCCATCATGGTAGCGGCGATGATCGCACTCTGAGGCACGGCGCGGGGCTTGTGAGCGCTCGGCGAATAGGCCCAGCTCATCACGAACTTGACGCCCTGATAGCCGCCGAACTTCTCCTTGACGGTCAGGACGTCCGCCAGGGCCTGACAGGGATGGTACTTGTCACACTCCATGTTGATGATGGGGATCCCCGCCCAGTAGGCGAAGTTCTGCTCCAGTTCGTGGGCGCGGCCATAGACCCAGCCCACCGGGTCGCCGTAGATGCGGATGGAGATGGCGTGTCCCATGCGCGCCAGCACGCGGGCTACGTCCGAGACCCTCTCCGTCTCGTAGGCTCGCTCGTCACCCTCCAGGGCGGGGGCATAGATCTTCCCCGGATCCAGGAAGTGGGCGTGGCCGCCTAGCTGGGTCATGCCGGCCTCGAAGCTGTTGCGGGTGCGCAGTGACTGGTTGTAGAAGATCATGAACAAGGTCTTGCCCCGCAGCAGGTGATCGTGGGGCTCGTCCATAGCAAAGCGCCTCTTCAGATCCAGGGCCGCATCCAGGATGGTCTCTACCTCTTCGCGGCTGTAGTCCAGCAGGGTGAGGAAGTCGCGGCCCTTGAAGCTCTCCGTTTTCATCACTCCCTCCTTGTGTCTCAACAGTTGGTCGGTCCGAAGCGCCGAGATTATAAGCTCGCCCTCACGGGCTGTCAAACGTCTTCGCGATCGGGCGGCCAATGCCCCCACGTATTGCGATCACAGGTCTGCCCCGCTATAATAGCGTCCGGGCAAGCGCCATGATCAAGAACGTCACCAGCGGGGAGGTGATCGCCGCACGGGCGAAATGGTGCACCAATCTCCTCACCAGGGGCCTGGGGTTGATCTTCCACCCGCCGCTCCAGGAAGACGAGGCCTACATCTTCGCGGAGGGTCGCGAGAGCCGGAGCCTCACCACCATCCACATGCTTTTCGTCTTCTTCCCTCTAGCTGTGATCTGGCTCGATGCCGGCAAGCGGGTGGTGGACAAGGTTCTGGCGCGACCTTTCTACCCCTACTATGCTCCCAAGTCGCCGGCCCAGTACTACCTTGAGTGCCATCCTGACACTCTGGCCAAGGTGCAACCTGGAGACCAGCTTGAGTTCTAGTCGGCCGCGTGGAGCGACCCCACCGTGCGTGCCAGCACGGCCATTCTTACTGCTCTTGCAGGGGGCTTGACTACAACAGAGTAGACAGCGCAGTTTTCCATAACAAGTGGGAGGAGCGATGAGTGATCTTCTCTGGAAGCCATCGGAAGAGCGGAAGAAGCAGACCAACATCTTCGCTTTCATGCAGCACGTCAACGACCGATACGGGAAGGAGTTCGCCACTTACGACGACCTCTACCAGTGGTCCATCGACGACAGCCCTGCCTTCTGGGCCACGCTCTGGGACTATGGGGAGGTGATCTACAGCCGACCCTACGACGAGGTCGTGGACGACGTGCACAGGATGCCAGGCGCGCGGTGGTTCGACGGGGCGACGCTCAACTTCGCGGAGAACCTGCTGCGCTACCGCGACGATCGCGTGGCCCTCAGTTTCAGAGGCGAAGGCCAGGCGACGATCAGCATCACCTACGCCCAGCTCTACGACCAGGTAGCCCGGCTGGCGAGCTCCCTGCGCGCGATGGGGATCAAGCCCGGGGATCGGGTGGCCGGTTTTATGCCCAACATGAGTGAGGCGGTGGTGGCCATGCTGGCCACGGCGAGCATCGGCGCCATCTGGTCCTCCTGCTCCCCCGACTTCGGCATCAAGGGCGTACTGGACCGCTTCGGCCAGATAGAGCCGCGGGTCCTGTTCACGGCCAACGGCTACAGCTACAACGGCAAGCAGTTCGATTCGCTGGGCAGGATCGCGGAGATCCTCAAAGAGCTACCCAGCATCGAGAAGGTGATTGTAGTGCCCTATACGGACAAAGACCCCGATCCCGCTCTGGTGCCCCATGGTGTGCTCTTCGAGGACTTCCTGGCCAAGGATGTGGAGGAGATACGGTTCGAGCAGGTGCCCGCGAATCACCCCCTCTACATCATGTACTCCTCGGGCACCACGGGCGTGCCCAAGTGCATCGTTCACGGAGTGGTGGGCACCCTGTTGCAGCACATCAAGGAGCTGAAGCTGCACACCGATGTGAAGAGAGATGACACCATCTTCTACTTCACCACCTGTGGCTGGATGATGTGGAACTGGCTGGTGAGCTCGCTGAACCTGGGCGCCCGCGTGCTGCTGTACGACGGCAACCCCTTCTTTCCCGACGCCTCGGCCATGTGGCAGATGGCGGAGGAGGAGCAGATCAGCATCTTCGGGACCAGCGCCAGCTATCTCGGGGCCCTGGAGAAGGCAGGGGTGAAGCCCCGCGAGTCCTTCGATCTCACGCCGCTGAAGGCCGTCCTTTCCACGGGCTCGCCTCTCTCGGTGGAGAGCTTCCAGTTCGTGTACCGCGACATCAAAGAGGACCTCTGCCTCTCGTCGATCTCAGGCGGCACGGACATCATCTCTTGCTTCGCCCTCGGTAACCCCATGGGCCCGGTATACGCCGGCGAGCTCCAGGTCCGGGGGCTGGGCATGAAGGTCGAGGCCTACGACGAAGAAGGCAAGTCTGTGGTCGAGGAGCAGGGAGAGCTGGTCTGCACCCTGGCCGCACCCAGCATGCCCGTCTACTTCTGGAATGACCCCGACGGGCAGAAGTACCACGATGCCTACTTCGACGTCTATCCCGGCATCTGGCGGCACGGCGACTGGATCGAGATCACCGAAAATGGAGGCGTGATCATCTACGGCCGCTCCGACGCCACACTGAAGCCCAGCGGAGTGCGCATCGGCACCGCCGAGATCTACCGCCAGGTGGAGCTTATCCCCGAGGTGATGGACAGTCTGGTCGTGGGGCAGGACTGGGACAACGACGTGCGCATCATCCTCTTCGTCAAGCTTCGCGAGGGTGTGGAGCTCTCGGAGGAGCTGCTCAAGAGGATCAAGACCACTATCCGGCAGAATGCGACGCCCAGGCACGTCCCCGCCAAGATTCTGCCGGTGAGCGACATACCGTATACCATCAGCGGCAAGAAGGTGGAGTTGGCGGTGCGGAAGGTGATCCACGGGCAGGAGGTCAGGAACAAGGACGCGCTGGCCAACCCGCAGTCCCTGGACCTCTACGTGGACCTGCCTGAGCTCGCGACCTGAGACTTCGGCGATCCTCACACCAGGTGGCGCTTCAAGCGAGGTGACACCCAGAGGCAGGAGGGGATCCGTTGCCGATTGTCCTGCTCGCGGCGTACGATGAGGCGCCGCAAGGCAACAGCAGACCCCATCAGAGGGTGTGATTTTGGCAGAGATGTACACGGCGGGCAAGCTCGCGGAGAAGCTCGGTGTCTCCCAGGGGAAGGTGAAGAAGATCATCGAGGCGGAGAACATCGAGCCCGACGAAGTCAAGCGCAACTGCAAGTACTACAGCGAGGCTACCGCGGAGAAGGTCAAGGCATTGCTCGAGAAGAGCTAGTCGGTCCGCTGTTCGGCGGACTCTGACCGCGCGCTAGGGCGAGAGGCGGCCGTACCTATACGACACGTTCAGATGGTCGTGGGGCGTGCCGGCTAACATGCCCAGCCTGCTCACCGCGTCGCATGAGCTCCCGTTCTGTACCACCAGCCAGTGGGGCCCGCCCACGTCCGGATCGTGGATCCAGCTCCCCGATCCGTACGCGAACCCCGCCTTGCCGTCGGCGTCGGTGTACTTCACGTCCATCCCCGTAGGCCAGTAGAACTCCACCCGCACACCGGTGGCGGGTAGCCGGTTCGACTGGTAGACCCACACGTCCACGCTCGCGGGGCCGCTGCGCTCCCTCAGTTCCACGCAGTGGTAGGCCCAACCCTTGATCTGCTCCACGTGCACCCCGTACTTGTTGACCGCCCAGTTGTAGGTTCGCTGGACCCCATACATGTCGTACACTTTCAAGCCTATGGGGCCTGACGGCGCGGGGGTGGGCGTGGGAGTCGGTGTCGGAGTTGGCGTGGCGGCTATAGCTACGTAGGGCAGGTACTGCCGCGGCCTGAGCGGGATGGGCATATCCATAGTGATGTACGGCAGGTAGGAGACCGGGGTCAAGTTGGGAGGGATCTCGCCCAGCGCGGAGATGGGGATGGCGCTGTTCGCCAGGGGCGAGAGGAGTCCCAGGGCGGTGATGGTCAGCAGGAGGGTGCATCCCGCCAGCAGGAGAGGGGAGCGAGGCTTCATCTAAGCCGGTCCGTCGTAGTCACGGGCTGGGTGTGATTGCATGGGCAGAGTATAGCATCTTCGGCGTGGGGTGTCAATACGAACGCTCGCCTACCTGGGGTGGCACCGTGTCATGCACGGCAGTGCGCTCAACGCGGCGCCGCGTGCTCTGCCTGAGAGGGATCTTGTGAGCGATGGCAGTCGGGTTCAGCGCGGGTGGTTCTTGGATAGCAATGGAAGGTATAGCCTGGGCGTGAGACTGCACGTCAGGCTGATCGCGTCGAAGTACACAGGGTTCGGGGGGTTTGGCACCCGGATCTCGGCCACGGCACTGATCCTGGCCCCGGTGGCGTCGGAGGGCGCGACCAGTGGACCTACCGTCAGTGGACGGTAGACGTCAGCTTCCCCTTTCAGGCATCCTTCGCTGTCGCCCGGCATTGGAGGCAGCCACTCCACACGCAGGCACAAACGGTAGAAACCAGGCTCATCGTTGTAGGCCCACCCGGTGAGAGTGTAGGTGGCTCCAGGGAAGACTGGCACCTCCTGGTAGATGCGGATGTCATAGTGGGAGCCGAGGTCGCTCAGGGAGGCAGCCCAGTTCCCTGAGCTGACAGGAGTGGTGACAGTGACGAAGCTGGTGTCAGAGGAGGCGGTCCAGGCCGAGGTCCCTTCCTCGAAGCCACCGTTACTCAGGTGGTCTGTTTGCCCAAGAGCACTGGCGGAGGCCAGGAGAAGAAAGAAGACGATGGAAGCCACCGAGGAGACGACGATCAGCGCTGCAAGG
>DAOUEW010000183.1:0-46240 GCA_034430275.1 Anaerolineae bacterium
GGGGTTGTCGAAGTACTCGAAGCTCTCCTCCACGAGGATCGCCGTGGCTTGGTACACCGGTTGCTGGATAAAGCTGACGCCAATGGCTGCCAGCGTAGCCACGACGAAAACCACCGCGACGGCCTTCCAGTGTCTGAAGACGACGTCGATGTAGTATTGCACGTTGAGCTCGATGTCCATGGGTTTCCCTTCTCCAGAGAGTCTGTGACACGAGTCGCCGGTTCGGGTCCAAGTTGCGATTATACGACTTCTGCTCAGAAAGAACCACCCTGTTGTCTGTGGTGCCGAGGTGTATCGAGGATCTGCGTAGGGCTGCTGAGGGGAGGTGGTCCCACTGGAGTGAAAGGGGTATAATGGCTACGGCCCTCCAGGGCGGATGGATGCTCGTGCGCAGGAAGCTGTCGAGCTTGGCGGCTCAGCGGTGGTATAATGCGCACGGGATGGCGGAGAGGGAGCGGAAATGGACTCAACGAGCCGATGGGGCACGATTCGGAGAGGAATCAGAAGCAGAGGACGCGAGATTGCGCTCATCGTTGTTCTCTTGTTGATCAACTATCTCATCTTTAGCCGTCTGATGCTCATGGTCTCGGGAGGGCGCCAGCCGACGCCCACACCTACCAGGACTGCCAAACCCACTTTCACCCCCTTCAACGTGGTTGTTGCCACGCCCACTACTCCGGCTGAACCCACGCCTACCACCGAAGCGACGCCGGCGATCTCACCAACGCCGAGCACACACGTCGTGCAGCAGGGGGAGACTCTGAGCGAGATCGCACGCACGCACGGCGTCACGGTGGACGCTATCGTCCAGGCGAACGACTTGGGGGACGCAGACGCTATCATCAGGGAAGGGCAGGTGCTGGTCATTCCGGTGTCACCCACGCCCGTTCCAGAAGGAGAGGGCACGGAGGTAGCCGCGTCCACGCCGTCCTCGACGGTGGGGCAGAGGGTGCACGTCGTGCAGGAGGGAGAGACCCTAAGCGAGATCGCCCGGATGTACGGTGTAACGTCGGACGCGCTCGCCCAGGCGAACGGGCTGGACGATCCGAACGCGATCCGCGTAGGGCAGGCGCTGGTCATACCGTAGGTAGTACGAAGCAGGACTGGGAAACGAGTGAGGGGTACGGAATGAAGCTGAGATACCTGCTCATCCTGGGAAGCCTAGTCTTCCTTAACGGCTTTGTCTTCACCGTGCTCCTCCTGATGGTATCGAGAGAGCTTGCCAAGCCCGCGCCCACGCCGACGACAGTGGTGACCACGGGGCCCACCATGCAGCCGACGTTCACATCGACACCCGTCGGCCCAACTGCTACCTTCACCGCTGAGCCCACGGCCACCAAGACCCCGGAGCCGACTCCCACGAATACCCTGGTCGTCGGGGCACCTACTGCCACACATACCGTCGCGCTGGCAACTCCCACCGCCACCTCCCCACCAGCCGCCGCCACGCCAACTGGTGCCACTGCTACCTCCACGACCGCGCCGCCCACGGCAACGCCCACGACTCCAGCGCCCACTGCCACCGCGACGACTTCGGCGTCATACGAGTTCAAGTACGCAGGGGGCATGGAGAGCGCGCCCAACTGTGGGACCGTGTACATGAGAGGGAGAATCACGGGAGTGGGTGGCGAGCCGGTCGATGGCAGAACCGTACGTTTGAGGTTCGCAGGGAACACGGCCTACAAGGTGAGTGGCGATGGTGAAGATCCGGGAGTGTGGGGGTTCGCACCTCTGGCTGCTGAGCACTACCACTCGCCGTTCACCTTCCTCATCGACGTGGTGGAGAGCCAGGGGAACCCCGTGCCTCAGTCCGACACGCTGGAGATCTCGTTCACTGACTGCGGCGTGGCCGGGCAGTTCACCAACATCGTCTTCGTGTACAACTGGTAGCAGCAAACTCGCGGCGCGGACTACATCAGGATGGGGATGGCTCTTCCGCAGGCCGGGCACGCGGCGTCCCTTAGCCGGTTCTGAAGGACGGTGAGCCCCCGCCTCTCCACCAGCAACTCACCGCAGTTGGGGCAGTAGGTGTTCTCCAGCCGGTGGCCCACGACATTGCCCAGGTACACGAACTCCAAACCCTCTTCCTGGCCGATCTGCCATGCGCTCTCCAGCGCGCTCAGAGGCGTGGGCGGCGCGTGGAAGCGATACGCCGGATAGTATCCGCTGACGTGCCAGGGTGTCTCCCGTCCCAACTCCTCGTGGATGCGCCTGGCGATTCCCCTTAGGCTTTCCTCTCGGTGGTTCACGCCGGGGATGACCAGAGTGGTGATCTCCAGGTGTACTCCACGCTCCTTCGCGTGGCGACAGTTGCGCCATACCTTCTCCACATCAATGCCACGGCAGTGTCTGCGGACGGTCTCTGCGTCTCCTTTGATGTCCACGTTCATGGCGTCCAGCCCGGCAGCGACTAGCGCGTCTAGCGCAAGGGTCGTCATATAGCCGTTGGTGACGTAGGTGTTGTAGAGACCCTGCTCCCTGGCCAGGCGGAACACCTCCTGGGACCACTCGAGCGATAGCGTGGGCTCGTTGAGGCTGATCGAGGTGCCCTGGCAGTTCCACGCCAGAGCGGTCTGGACGAACTCGTGAGCCGACACGTGCCTGGAAGGGCGTGGGCCTGACTTGGAGATGTCCCAGTTCTGGCACCAGGGACAGCCGAAGTTGCAGCCCCAGCTTCCAGCGGTCAGGGCCACGCTGCCGGGGAAGAAGTGATGGAGAGGCTTCTTCTCGATGGGGTTGGCCGACAGGGATGAGATTTGTCCGTAGGTGAGGGTGACCAGCACACCGTCTCTGTTGGTGCGCGTGCGGCACCAGCCCACAGCTCCCACGGCGAGCAGACAGCGCCGCTCGCAGGTCAGGCAGCGGACCTTGTCATCGGCCTGTTCCTGGAACAGCGCTTCGCGGACAGATGGATCGGTCATACGTCACGACCTGGGTCCACGAACCAATGGGCTGCACCGCTGTCGAAGCAGCCATCAGACCGGGAGAGAACCGCCCCGACCTCTCCGCTGCCGTGACCACGGCGAGCAGTCCACGTCCACGAGCTTGAAGCCTGTCGCATCCAGGTGGGCAGAGGCGCACGAGGATGTGGTCCACGGGGACATTGACTCCGACGGGTCGACGGAGACTTCCTCGGGCTCAGCGGTGCCTGTCGGGCTCAGTGGCGTCTCCGAGGTGACGGTGAGCGTAGCTGTGAGCACAGGCGTCGGTGTCACCGTGGCTGAGATGACGGTGGTCGTGGTCAGACCGTCAGTGGTGGTGATGACGACGGTGACGTTGACGCTCTCCGGGGTCGGGGTCAAGGTAGGTATGGGCCGTTGGGTCGGAGTGGGAGGCAGCGTGGCCGTAGGGGTAGCAGTGTCGCCAGGTGTCGCCACCGTGGTTGGCATCGAGGTTGGGGTGGACATGGACGTGGGTGGGGTCTCCATGGCCACTTGAGGGACCAACCGCGAGCGAAGAAGGTAGCTGCTGATGCCCAGACAGTACAGAAGTAGTGCGAGTAGAGTGAAAACCGCAAGCAGGCTATAGAGCCGCTTTTCTGGGACAGCGAGCTGTCTGTAACGGCGGAAGAGACTTCTCATGGGCAAGACCATCTGTGATCAGAGCTGGCAATCGGCACCATCGTCTGTAACCTCCGCGTCTAACCGTCCCCCTCACTGCTGGGGGTGCCGGTGCTCGTCGGGGTGGCGGACTGGGTGGCCGTGGCCGTATGGGTAGCAGTCTGCGAGGGTGTGCTGCTCGGCGTCGGGGAAGGCGTGTATGTTGGTGTGTCCGTGGCCGCCGGCGTGGAGGTGAGAGTTGCTGTGAAGGTGGCGGTCTCGGTTGGCGTCTCCGTGGGCGTGGCGGTGGCCGTGCTTGTCGGGGTCGCGGTGGCGGTGGATGTTGGTATCTCAGTCGCGGTAGCCGTCCACGTCGGCGTATGAGTAGCCGTCTCGGTCGGGGTGGGTGTGGAAGTCTCAGTGGGAGTGGGGGTCTCAGTGGGAGTGGGCGTGAACCGGGGCGGTGCCATAGCCAGAGCGACGAAGCCCAGAACGTAGCAGGGTACGGTCACGCAGATGATGGTGAAGAGGAGGCCGTAGGTCAACTTCCTTCGCTCTGGGAGATTGCTGTACCACTCGCTCACTCTACGCTCAGACCTGTCTCTGGTTGTGCTGCCCTGATGTGCTGATCAGGGCGGCACGTGTGTTTCTGGAGGACCTCCGCCCGGCGCCTCGTCCGCTATGTTGACCTGCCGACCTGCAATGGCTGAGACTCTCGCACTTCATGTCAGATGGTGCTTCGGCAGCGTGGACTGGTATTCGCCGGACTGGTGCTAGCAGAGTTGGTGCCCGTGACGCGCACCTCGCTAATACCGACGTATCGTAACACCTTTCTCGCTGCCGGTCAACTGAGGGAGATCAGATCTCGCACTCGATGGTTCAGGCTGGCGAAACGCTCGTGGTAGTAGATCTCCGCGTCGCGCGGGCGCGGCAGGTCTACGTGAACGGCCGCCTGGATGTGGCCGGGGCGGGGGCTCATAACCAGTACCCTGTCGGCCAGGAAGATGGCCTCCTGGATGGTGTGGGTGACCATGACCACGGTCTTCCCGGTGGCATGCCAGATGCGGAGCAACTCCAGATTCATCTGATTGTGGGTAATGGCGTCCAGGGAGCCGAAGGGCTCGTCCATGAGTAGGATGGACGGTTCGTAGACCAGGGCCCTGGCGATAGCGACGCGCTGCTGCATCCCGCCAGATAACTCATGGGGGTGGAGATTCTCGAAGCCAAGCAGTCCCACCAGTCCCAGCAACTCCATGGCGCGACTGCGAGAATCATCACCATTCCTGCCCTGAACCTCCAAGGGTAGCGTGACGTTCTGGAGAACGGTCCGCCACGGCATCAGGGTGGGGTTCTGGAACACGAAGCCGATCTCGCGGCGAGGCTCGGACAGGGTCCGGCCGTCGATCCGGACCCTGCCTTTGTCAGCTTGCAGCAGGCCGCCCAGGATGCGCAGAAGAGTTGTCTTCCCGCAGCCGGAAGGTCCAACCAGGCTGACGAACTCTCCCTCGAAGACCTCGAGAGAGACGTCGTGGAGGGCCTTGACTTCCCCATCGCGACTGGGAAACGTCTTGCGTATTCCTTCGGCAGCCAGTACAGGTCGCGGCGCGGCCACCTACGGCTCCACTATGAAATCGTTGGTGTACATCTTCTTCACTTCAGACTTCGACTCCGTCAGGCCCGCTTGGAACATAAAATCCTGCGACGTCTCCCAGGCCGATGGATCGCAAAGGCCGAGTGTCTCACTGTCCCAGAACTTGATGGATTCTTCGAGAACGGCCATCTGGGTGTCCCTGTTCTCGCCGCCTGCCTCCGGCACGTACTCGAGGCAGATCTCAAAGGCTTCCTGAGGAGCATCTATCGTGTCGCGCAGTCCGCGCAGCACCGCTCGTACGAGGCTGGCAACCAGTTCCGGTCGCTCTGCAATCGTCTTCTCGTTGGTGATGATGCCGTTAGAGACCAGATTCATGTAGTCGGCCACGTAGATGACGTTTGGCTCGTATCCAGCCTGGCGCAGTTGCACCGGCTCATTTGCCGCGTAGACGACCGCGGCGTCCACCTGACCTTCGGTCAGGCTGGCCACCTGCGTATAGCCGATGGACTCCAGGGATACGTCTTGCACGTCGATCCCCGAGGCGTCGAGAAGGGCCAGCCAGCCGATGTAGCTGGCACCCCAAAGGCCGGGGATGCCCACCGAGTGCCCCACAAGGTCGGCTGGCTCCTCCAAAGGCAGATCCTCCAGGGAGACGACCGCGACGGGGAACCTGTGGAAATAGGTCATCACGTACACCACCGGCAGGCCCTGACCGCGTGCGAGGATGACCTGGTCGCCGCTGGCCACTGCGAACTGCAAGGTATCCGCTCCGACCAGGCTCAGGAGGTCCGTCTCCATGCCATAATCGAACTCGATCTCGAGGTTCTCGTCGGCGAAGTAGCCCTTGTTGAGGGCCACATAGAAGGGCGTGAACTGTACGTTGGGAATGTACCCCATGGCCAGGGTTACTTTCTCGGGTGGAAATGTAGGTGTAGGAGCAGCAGCACCAGCGCTGCAGCCGCTCAGAGCCAAGACAGACAGGGTAACCAGAACCAAGATCACCTTCTTCAACTTCGAATACTCTCCTTTCTTCTTATCTGACCCGGCGCCACGACAGGAGCCTACTCTCGAGCAGGACCACACAGCCGTACAGACTCAACGCGATGATCACCAGCGCGAATAGAGCGACGAACATCATAGGGGTGTCAAAGAGGCCCCTGGAGAGGTTGACGAGGAAGCCAAGCCCTTCATCTGCTGCCACGAACTCGCCGACCACTGCGCCGATGACCGACAGGGTGACGCCTATCTTGAGACCTCCCAGCAAAACGGGGAGGGCGGCAGGGATCTCCAGCATCGTGAACATCTGCCGCCGTGTGGCGCCATACGAGCGCATGAGATCGATCAGGTTCTCGTCCACCGAACGGAGGCCAACGATGGTGTTGATGAGCACAGGGAAGAAGACGGTTAGCGCGCAGACGATGACCTTGGATAGAGTGCCGAAGCCAAACCATATCACCAGCAGGGGGGCCAGAGCGACGATGGGTATGGACTGAGAGGCTACGATGTAGGGCGAGACCAGCCGCTCGATAGGCTTGGACTTGGCGAAGACGTACCCCAGAGAGGTAGCCACCGAGAGCCCCAGCGCCAGCCCGATGAGCACCTCTCTCAGAGTTGCCCGTGCATGATGGAGGAGTGTGCCGTCCGAGATAGCCAGGAGGAACTTACGGTACACCACCATGGGCGCAGGGAGCACGAACGTGGGGTATGAGCCGAGCGTGACCAAGAGTTGCCACAGGCCGAGGAAGACAAGGAGGGCCGGAGGCGCCAGCAAGTACGCGCGGTACCTCTCTGGGACCCTGGCTAGCGTCCTCTTCACTGCTCCTGTGCTCCTCGAGAGCGCCCCAGCCGTGGCTAGCGAATCGGCCATCTCTCGCGAAGTCCCCATCGTGTCGATTCTCACGCGCAAACAAAAATCCCGAAGGTTTTGCCTTCGGGACAGACTCTCGCAAGAACAGGGAAAGCCCCACCTTCCCCGGCCTGCTAACCTTCTCCCGTCCGGACTATACCGTCGGCTCCGGCCTCTCACCAGATCTGCCATACAGCTCGCGGGCTCGGCACCAGCTAGCGGTGCCACACCGCCGATCGGGAATTGGCCTCCTATGGAGGCCTCACCCTGCCCCGAAGGTCTTGCTTATTCGCTATTTCAAACTGCCAACTCTGAGTATACGCGAGTTAGGCATCTTTGTCAAGTAGTGGCCCTACAGGGAATACTGGCCCGTCTCTGCACACGAGCAAGCCATTCCGCTCGCAAGAGCCGCACACGCCCATGCCGCATCTCATGTAAGCCTCCTTGCTCAGTTGGCCTGGTAGACCGTGTTGCTGGCAGAGGTGCTTCAGCCTGTTCAACATACCCTCTGGTCCGCAGCCGTAGAGTGCGTCGAAAGTTACTGCGCCCAGCAGTGTCTCTGCGACGTCGGTACAGACCCCGCCGTGTCCGGCAGAGCAGTCCTCCGTGACCAAGACGGTCTCACAGCCAGCTTGGGCGAACCGGTCTTCGAAGAACAGGTTCTCCTTGGTTCCGGCGCCGATGACGGCCACTTTGCGCCGGGCCTCTGTGGCTCTGGCGGCGAGGAAGGCCAGGGGCGCGACGCCGTAGCCGCCTCCTACCAGCAGTAACCGGTCGCCGAGGAGGTCGAAGCCGTGACCCAGGGGACCGCGCAGCCACAGGCGGTCTCCGTCCTCGAGTTCATGCAGTCGGCTGCTGAAGGGGCCTACCTTGGCCACCGCCAGGGTCACGGGGTCGTCGTCGACCAGACTGAAAGGCTTCTCGTCGAGCCCAGGCAACCAGACCAAGACGAACTGTCCTGGCTGGGCAGGGAGTGCTCCGCGCAAGGTCAACAGCCTGACGGAAGCGGTGAGTTTGGCTGTGTGAACGATTCTCATCCGTTGCGGGAGCATGGGCGCAGAACCAGACCTCCCATCGTGGTCTCGTCGCTCGCGGAAGATTATAGGCGAGGTGACTAGCGAAAGGAAGAGAAATGGTCTGGCCAACGGCAGGCAGCGGATCTGCTGCCCCCGCTCAAGGTGTACGCTGAGGCGGCCAAACACAAGTTCCGCCGTCCAGCGTGGAGTACCTGGCGTCGCTGGGCTACGCCTGCGACACCCAGCAATCTCTTGTTCTGGGCCGTGAAAGCCCGCATAATCGACCTGAGTTCTGACCGAGCAACGACCGCGCCGTTGGCGCAGGCGATGGTGGCGGTTCGGGGCCACAGGGTCCAGGGGACCACGTTTGGCGCCCGGAGCTTGGACCAGCGTGGGTGTTCGCTGTCCTCGAACACTTTGTTCTCCGTGGCTCTCCGTCTCGAGCAGATTCGATCGTCTACAGGCCGCTGAGGATAGAGATGACTCATCTGTGGGTTGTTCCTCTTCGAGACGCCAACAAGGCAATCCAACCCCTGCCGGGCGGCAAAAGGACTATCACTGCTCCCTGAGATCCCGCCCTTGCGTTTGTCCTGCCACCTGTTGCAGGGCCTGGGGTTTGCGATGGTGTGGTCCGTAGGCGGATCCAGCCCAGTGGCGCTTCACCCTCTGCTCAGTGACTCGTCGTCTACTTTGGCGCCGTCCACTTCGAGCATGTCCAATGGCCTGGCTGCCATTTGGAGCGCCTCTGTCCGCTCCTGTCAGTTGTACATGCGGCCAACTTATACTCTCTGGGGCCGACACAACTCCTGTTTGCTGGCCCTTCATCGACTTGACACCCGTTACCCCCACGGGTGCTCCAGGACTTTGCGGATCATGATCCGTCTTGTTCGGCGCGACGAGTGGCACTATAATGCAGTCGGCTCCTTTGCAGCTCGAACTGTGCCTGACGAGTCGGTGCGCGCCCGCTCGTGGGCTAGGCTGTGCCTCGCAAGTCAGCCGTATGGCCGTAGGCCGACCATTGGAGGTGAATGGTGGGCGAAGGACTGATCTTCCTGCTCGCTGGTCCGTCTGGCACAGGAAAGAACACCATCGTCAAGCGTGTCCGCTCCATCTTGTCTGACTTGGAGCCGATTATCACGCACACGACACGAGAGCCGCGCACAGATGAAGTACAGGGCGTGGACCATTTTTTCGTGACCGAGGGGGAGTTCGAGGCCCTGAAATCCGCCGGCGAATTGGCGGAGTATCAAACCATATTCTGTCACCAGTACGGTTCTCTGAAAAGTCGCCTGGAGCGCGCCGTCGAACAAGGGGTGGATCTGATCTCGGACTACGACGTGTGTGGCGCCGAGGAACTTGCCGAGCGGTATCCTGAGAATGTGGTAACCATTTTCGTCCGGGTCCCTCCCGAGGTGGCACGCCAGCGGCTCATCGACCGTGATAGCGAGGACAATCGAGAGATCGCGAAGCGACTAGAGCGTCAGGCTATGGAGATGAGTCGCGAACCCTTCTTCAAGTATCAAGTCGACAACATTGACCTGCGCGAGGCCGTGAGCAATGTGGTCAGTATCGTGCGCGCCGAGCGATGCCTTGCCTCTCGCAGGGGTCTGGGTTGAGGATAGCTGGCTGATTGAGGGATCGTTGCCACTTAGGCCTCCGCCACCCTGGATGTAGAAACAGTGCGGTCGCTCATGCGGTCGGCTGTAGGCGGTGCGCGCACGACCTACTCGGAGGTCGAGATCGGCGTGTATGGGAGCCACTGTCTGCACCCTGCTGCGATGTCCCTGTTCGGTGAGTGTGGGGTGGATTCCGTAGCTTGCCATCTTTCGCAACTGCTCAGTGCGTGGCTGATGACGGGCGAGCACGCTGTTCGGCAACAGGACGCTCAGCCACCTGCCGGTATGGGGCGAGAGTGATGCGCAAGGGATTGATCTTCCTGCTGATTGCGCCCTCGGGCACGGGCAAGAGCACGATCATCGACCGTGTGGTGTCCACGTCGGCCAACCTGGAGAGGATCGTCACCTACACCACTCGTGAGCGGCGGCCTGGCGAGGTGGAGGGCCTGGAGTATCACTTTGTGACCACGGAGGAGTTCGAACGCCTCAAGGCGGATGGCGAGCTGGCCGAGTGGCAGGCCTTCTACAGCCATCAGTACGGGTCTTCGCGGGCGCGTCTGGAGGGTGCCATCGCGCGGGGCTTGGATCTGATCGGTGCCTACGACGTGCTCGGCTCGCTGCACCTGATGGATTGGTATCCAGACAACACGGTGACCATTTTCGTGCTACCGCCCTCTGTGGAGGAGTTGCGCCGTCGCCTGATCGAGAGATATGGCGAGGAGACGGAGGAGGGCAGGGTCCGGCTGGATCGGCTCACAATGGAGATGAGCCATGCCTACGCCTTCAAGTACGTGGTCAGAAACGTACGTGTGGAGGAGGCGGCGAGCGACATCGGTGGTATCGTGCGTGCCGAGCGATGTCTGACGGCCCGCCTGCCTCCGATCTGAGCACCGCTCGAGCATCGGGGGGTGTCTGAGGGTGCTGGGGAAGGTCGAACCATAGTGGAGAGCGATTATGGGGTTCCCGGTCGACTGGACTCCGCGTCGGGCCCGCCGTGGTCCGAGGGCGTGGCAGAGGACCAGTCAAGGGCTGAGATGTGAGGCGCGCGCTCCACCGTGAAGAAGGCGATGTCCAGATTGAGTGATGGATCTGCGAGAACTTCCGAGACCTCCACGCTATCCGACCCTCTGGAGGAGGGAGGACAGACTCTGCGACCTGATATCCTCAATACTATGAGGAACCGCTACCCCCAGGTGGAGGTGCCGGGCAGCGTGCTCTCCTTTCTGAGAGAGCAAGAGGCCAATGGGCACCGCATACGCCGGGGAGACACAGGAGAGCCGCTTAGAGATTTCCTGGTGCGCATTGGTGTGCACAAGGACATACTGTCGAGATTCCTGGACCAGGACTCGAGGCTGGTGTCGACGCTGAGCTACCCGCTGCTGCTGCGAAAGCCCCTGGAGGAGCTGTGTTCCACGTTGGAGGAGCATTTCGACGTGTTGTTCGTTCTACAGCAGGCAGTCCTCGACAGTGAGCTCCTCACCGGCTTCAACCGTCACGATCGGGAGCACCTGAAAACCGTGAGTTCCAGCATGCTGGGCTTGTTGCGAGCCAGCGAGGTTGATCTTGCAGAGGACTCCGTTAGGGTGAAAGAGGCCACCATCGCCGGGTATCTGCACGACTGCGGCAATATCGTCGCGCGCAAGTACCACGGAGCTTATGGAGTCTATCTTCTGACTCGTTTCTTCTCCGACGTGGGTCGGGATCAGGAGACACTCTCCAGCTTCCTGCGGGTTCTGGAGGCGGTGCTCTTCCACGAAGTGGAGATAGGGCTGCGCCTTCCGTCTCTGTCGTCTCTCCAGCCGGCGACCCTCAGCTTGATCATCGCCGACAAGACCGACGTGAGCGCCCGGCGGGTGAGCACGAAGTCTAACCTGACCGAGGCTATTCGCGACGCCCATACGCTGGTCAATCTCTTGACCGTGGACTCCCACACCGGCTGCCGGGACAGCGATTTCCTGTGGGAGCTTCACTTCAGCCCCCGGGCGGAGACCAACGACGTGGCCCGGTTCTCTCATCTGCTCAAGGAGTCGGAGCGGGTGTGGGTGCCCCAGGCCTGGCAGCGACTGTACCGCGAGTACAACGTGGAGTACCTCTTCGTCTTCCACGCGACGTTCATGCAGCTCTATCTGTCGCGGCTGCTCTACACCATCCGGGCGGTCTTCGCGCTATTCCCCGACGTGGAAGGGTTCCGCCTGGTCATAGACGATAGGGAGCGGGGGATCAGCCTGAGCAGGCTCTTCGGCCGGGAGGATTACGAAGAGAAGATCGGCTTGATCGGGAAGAACCTGTTCAAGCAGAACTGGGAAGAGACGTACCTCTTTCGTGCCCTCGCCAGCGCCTCGTAGGCAAGCTGAACGACGACTGTCCATTGAGGGGCGCACGAAAAGGGACGGTGTTGCTGGTTACCGGCCTTGACGATGAGCGATGCCTCGAAGCTGGTCGAGGGTGGTGTGGCCCTCCTGGACCATGAAGGCCCTCATCTCCTCGAGGATGGACCGGAACACATGCACACCGCGGTAGCGTACGGCTGACCCGACTCCCACCGCTGTCGCTCCAGCCATGACCATCTCCAGGGCGTCTCGGCCGTCGCAGACCCCGCCTATCCCGATGACGGGTAGCTCCACCGCCTCGTAGATATCGTACATACAGCGCACAGCGACCGGTCGTATGGCAGGTCCGGATACTCCGCCCACCTTGTTGGCCAGGATGGGCTGCCCCGAGTGGACGTCGATGATCATGCCCGGACCAAGAGTGTTGATGGCGGAGATGGCGTCAGCCCCCGCTCGTTCCACCGCCCTGGCGACGACGGTGATGTCGGTAACGTTGGGACTGAGCTTGATGATGAGGGGGATGGAGGTCACTTCTTTGACGGCCGTGGTCACCTGCGCCGCGTCGCCGGCATCACAGGCAAATGGCCTGCCCATCTCCGCGGCCACGTTGGGGCAGGAGATGTTCAGCTCCAGAAAGTCCGGCTGCGCCTGGGCGACGATGCTGGCCACCTCGGCGAAGCCCGCCGCGGTATCCGCGAAGATGCTGGCCGCGAGGGGGACGTGCAACGGTGCGAGGAGCTCTCTGGCGCTGGCGATGATCTCCAGCTCCTGTTCGACTCCGGGGTTCGCCAGCCCGACGGCGTTGATCAGTCCGTGACCCCAGTCCAGCACTGTGGGGTTCGGGTGGCCCTCTCTGGGCACGGGACCGCAGGACTTGGTGGTTACCATACCAGCCCCACAGTCCGCGACACGCCTGAGAAGCTGGGGGCCGGTGCCGAGGATGCCGGCGGCCAGGACGAGGGGGTTCCTCAGGCGTACTCCGCACAGCTCCACAGACAGATCTGGATCAGGCATCGCCCTTGCCTCCCGGCAGGAAGGCGGTGACCTCTTCCTGCTGTCCAGGCGTGATGCGCCCGTCCTCCACGAGGATGTCTAGCATCTCTGTCAAGCGAAGGACCGAGCGGAGAGTGTATCCCATCTGTGCCAGCTCTTCCGCGCCTCCTTGCTCCCGGTCCACGAGTACAACCACGTCCTTCACCTCCAAGCCAGCTTGTTCGAGGGGGGCAATGGCCCTCAACTTGCTGCCGCCGGTGGTGATGAGATCGTCTAGGACAACGACGCGCTCTCCTTCCTGAAAGTGGCCCTCGATGCCTTTCCCGGTGCCGTGCTCCTTGATCTCCTTGCGAGGGTAGACGAGGGGCACCCCCATCTCCAGCGACACCGCCGTGCCGATGGGCAGGGCGGCGTAGGGGATGGGGGCCAGACGGTCGAAGGTGAGTCTCTTCAGAATGCCGGCGTATGCTCGTGCCACCTTGCTCAGGAGCTGAGGGTGGGAGACCAGCAGGCGCAGGTCCAGGTAGACAGGGGAGCGCTGACCGGAGACGAGGGTGAACTCGCCAAAGCGTACACACGCGAGATCGTGGAGAGCGAGAGTCAATTCCCTGGTCACTGGCGGCGGGCTTGCCGGGCGCGTGAGGGGAAGGCTGTTCCGCAACTGGTTGATGCGATTCCGAAGTTCGAGGGCGGCGGCGCGAGGATCGGGTGCGTAGATGATGCTGCGGGAAGCGTTGATGATCAGACCATGACCTTCGTGGTTCAAGCCCGCCTGGAGCGCCGCCTCCAGATCGCCCCCCTGGGCCCCGATTCCAGGTACCAGGATCCAGGCCTCGGGCGCCGCGTCCCTTATCTCGCGGAGAACCTCGGGGTAGGTGGCGCCGACGACCAGGGACATACCCCAGTCGAGGGCCCTCTCAGCCACCACCTCGTACAGAGGTCGTCCGCTGCAGATCAGGGTCTGGAAATCCGCGGCTCCAGGGTTGGAGGTGTGACACAGCAAGAACAACCCCTTGTCCTCGTATTCGGTGAAGGGCAACAAGGCGTCATGCCCCAGATAGGGGTTCACGGTGACCGCGTCTGCGCCCCACACCTCGAAGGCGGCCCTGGCAGAGGCGCGAGCGGTGGACCCGATGTCACCCCGCTTCGCATCCAGGATGACGGGTATCTCGGCTGGGACGTACTCTATGCTTCTTCTCAGGGCCTCGAGGCCCGCCAGGCCCTCCGCTTCGTAGAAGGCGATGTTGGGTTTGTAGGCACAGACCAGGTCCTGGGTGGCATCGATGATGGCGCGGTTGAAGGAGAGGATGGGACTCTGTTCGTCTCTCAAAGATGGGGGAAACCGTGCGGGATCGGGGTCCAATCCCACGCAGATCAGGCTGTCGTTTCGCTTCACTGCCGAGACTAACTTGTCAAAGAAGCCCATTCTTCTCTGCTTCCTCTTTCGAATCCTCTGTTCACTGAGTCGCTCCCGAAGTCTACGCCTTGCCCAGGACGGCGGCCAGCAGCGCCATGCGGATGTACATGCCGTTCTCCATCTGCCGGAAGTAGGCCGCTCTGGGGTCGGAGTCCACGTGATAGCTTATCTCTCCTACACGGGGCAGGGGATGCATGATCACCATCTTCTCTTTGGCCTGCTCCATGAGTTCCGGCGTGATCACGTAGAGATCCTTGACTTCCTCGTACTGCGCCAGATCGGCGAAGCGCTCCTTCTGCACTCTCGTCACGTAGAGCACGTCGACGTCGGAGATGATGTCGGCCACGTCGTAGGTCTCTGCGGCGGGTAACTCGTGATCCCTGATGTCGTTCATGACGTCCAGGGGCAGTCGCAGGATCTCGGGAGAGACGAAGTCGAACCGCACGTCGTACAGGCAGAGCAGCCTAGCCAGCGAGTGGACGGTGCGGCCGTTTCTTAAGTCACCGACCATCCCCACGTTGAGTCCGTCGATGTGGCCAAGCTCCTCCTTGATGGTGAAGATGTCGAGCAGAGCTTGCGTTGGGTGCTCGCCGACCCCGTCTCCACCGTTGATGATAGGCTTTCGAGCGTAGTCGGCCGCGATTTTGGCGGAGCCCATCTCCGGGTGGCGGATGACGATGACGTCAGCGTAGGACTCCAGAGTGCGAATGGTGTCGGGCAACGATTCGCCCTTGGACACGCTGGAGAACTGGACGCCCTGGGTGATGGGGATGACCGTTCCTCCCAATCGAGACATGGCGGCGATGAAGGAAGAGCTGGTACGCGTGCTGGGCTCGAAGAACAGGCAGGCGAGCACCGTCCCCGTCAGGAGGTCCGTCGACCCCCGGCTCTTGACGATGGCCCGCATCTCCTCTGCGACCGCGAAGATATGCTCGAGATTCTTGCGGCTGAACTGGGACACGGAGATGATGTCCTGTCCGGCGAACCCCTTGTCGAGCTTGGGCACGGTGTACGCTTTCTTCCTGGAGTTGTTCAGAGTGTGGTTCTTGTTGCTAGTGGTCATACTCCCTCCTTCTCAGTAGTCAACGTGCCCCAGGGACCACGGGAGAACGAAGCATGGCTGCGAAAGCTGCGCGAGAGAGCGCTGAGCCGCGCCAACTGGCGAGTTGGAGCGGGATACAAAAACAGGACTCCCATCGGGAGTCCTGTCGCTGAGCATCACCATGCTTCCACCGTATTGGTCTCTGTACCCGGCCATTTCTCGTATTCCTAATCTTATATTCTACCACATCTATGACGGGCCTGGCAAGTGCCGACGTTGGCCGCGCCCAGGCATCGTCAGCTCGCAGTCATGAGTGGTGACCAAGTTGCTCCTCCTGCAAGCAGGTGGTCAACCGCCAGTAGATGCGCAGTGGCTAGAGAGTGTAGAACTCTATCAGATGCTTCTCCGCCTCTCCTTCTATGTGGGCCACGACCTCCACAAAGGGCGCGATGCTGGAGTTTCGCAACTTGCGTCCCAGGAGCTCGTCCACCTGGAAGATGCCTGCGGAGTTGCTCATGGTGATCTCTACCCGCACCGGCTTCTCAGCTCCGGGCAGGAGGCGGACCCTATCGACTGCCGCAGCCGACACCGAGTGGATGTTGGTGACGCCAGCCTCGAAGGGGATCCGCGACCGTCCCCTCGTCATGTCCAGCGAGTCGGCGACCTTGACGATGCCGGCTTCGATGGTGAAGCAACTCCGGTCCCAATGATGGGCGCTGACCGCGTGAAGGATCTCCGAGACCATCATCGTGCGCCGCGGGACATCGTACAGACCATCCAGCAGTTCCCTGGCCTTGGCGTTGGCCAGACTGACGGAGTAGAGCTCGTGATCGTCGCGGTGGACGGTGATGCCCAGGTCGTGCAGACAGGCAGCCAGCACCACCACGATCTCCGCGTCGTCGCGGGTGAGGCCGTAGTCCGCCACCACACTCATCTCGATACCGGCCTTAGCCAGCATTCTCAGCAACTTCAGGGCCATGTTAGCCACGATCTTGATGTGCACCGGCCCGTGATCGGGGTAGCCGAGGCGGTCGACGGAGTTGATGTTGACGCAGCGCCATAACTGAAGTAGTTCCTCGTCCTCGTTGATTCGGGCCACGACCTGGTGCAGAAGCTGGTTCTTGCCTGCGGGAATCTGGAAGGCCACGGTGCTCCTCCTCCTTGCTAAGTGTGTTGAGAGCAGTCGGTAGCTGGGCAGCACATCCCCACAGAGGAAGGATTCTCGGCCAGAGGTCCTGCGTGGTGACGGCCTCCTTGCTCCTGGGTGGCGATATCGGTATCCTCGGGATTATATCAACTGCCGCAGCGGACGGCCAAGGAACGGCGATGTGGGCGGCAAGGCCAGATGGCGGTCGGCGAGGCCCGACCCCGGCCCCCGCGGTCTCGGCCTCAGTGGCAGATTCTGAGTAGGGCGTCGGCGTGCCTGGACCGTGCTGGGGCTTTCCGCGCTCTCACCGGTGTGAGCGGCTGTCTGCTTGCACGGTATCGCTCCAGGCAATCGCGTGCCCGTCAGTCGTGTGCGCGATGAGGCATGGTAAGAATCGGTAACGTGATCTTCGGCGTTAACGCTCTACCTCGCAGATTTGACATTTGGAGCCAGGGTGGTATAATAGCGCTTGCTAATCTCTGCACAACTCTCCGTCCCGTTCGGGGTACGGAGGTGAAAGGGAGACACTATGGAGAAATGGCATCTCGAATCGCCTGTCTTTTCCGCCCTCACGGATGAAGAGAGGCGCAGCATAACCACCGAGATGCAGCCCCAGACCTTCCAGGAGGGACAAAGCATTTTACTGGAGGGCACACCCAGCGAGGCCATGTACGTCGTCGATGGCGGCTGGGTCCGCATTCTGTCCGAACAGGGCGGCAGGAAGGTCATTCTCGCCAATCTGGGCCCGGGCAGTGTGCTGGGAGACGTGGACTTCTTCTTGGACGGACCCTACTCCTCCAGCGCCGAGGCGGCCTCTGAGGTCAAGCTTTGGGCTCTCAGCAAGGCAGACCTGAAACAACTGATCACCAGGGAGCCAGTGATAGGCGTCAAGCTGAGCCTGGCTTTGGGCGCCAAGGTGGTTCAGGTGACGGAGTACCTGGCCGAGCATCGTCTGCCTGGGATCCCGTTCTTCACCCAGTTGTCGAGGGAGAGCCTCCTGGGGTTGGCGGATAAGCTAGAGATCAAGAGGTGCCAGCGAGGCGACACCGTCTGCTGGCTGGGCGCACCAGGCGAAACGATGTACATCGTCGAGTCTGGCGAGGTGGAGGTGATCTTCGGCCCGGAGAGCGACGAGGTTCCCAGGCCCCTCACGGAGGGTGACTTGCTGGGGGAGATGGCCCTGCTGGCCAGAAAGCCGTACGCCGCGACCTATAGAGTCTCCAGCGATACTGTCCTCTGGTCCCTCTCTCGTGCAGACTTCGACGATCTCGTGAGTGAGTTTCCCCCGATCCGCCAGGCGTTGTCGCGCGCGCTGAGCCAGCATCTGAGCCCAGAGGACCGGGCGATGGCGGAACAGCGATTGGAGACTATTCCTCTCTTTGCCGACCTGCCTCCCGACGTGTTGTCGAAGGTCGGCCAGCGCTTGGTGCTGCAACACTATCCCCAGGGCGAGCTGGTCTTCTCCGCAGGGGATCCGGGCGACAGCCTGTACGTGATCGAGTCCGGCGAGGTGAAGCTGGCTTCTGAGACGCCGACTGCTGAGTCCACCGTGGCTTGGCTGGAGGCGAGTGAGTGGTTCGGCGAGATGGCCCTGCTGACCGGCAAGACGCGCTCGGTGAAGGCACAGGCCATGACCGATACCAACCTCTGGGTACTCTACAAGAACGATTACGACGACTTGATGGTAGAGCACCCGGCGATCAGTGTAGCTTTGGGCAAGGTGCTCAGCGAACGCCTGTCCGAGGGGTTCAGGGAGGCTCGGCCCAGGGCCACGCCCACCAGGATGCGCGAGATGCCGTTCCTGGCGGAGTTGACCGATGCGGAGTTAGAGGACGTCAGCCGGCGATTGCAGTCGGTAGAAAGGACATCTGGAGAGGTTCTGTTCTCCCTGGGAGAGCCTGGGGACAGGATGTACCTGATCGAGTCGGGCCGGGCGGAGGTGCGCACCACATCCGCGGACGGACAAACGACGCTGGCCGAACTCGGGGCCGGCGAACTCGTGGGCGAGATGGCGCTGCTGACCGGGAAACCGCGCACAGCGACGGTGCGCGCAGCTAGCGATCTCCAGTTGTGGGCTCTGGACAAGGACGATTTCGACGAGCTTACCCACAAGTATCCTCGCTTCGTACTGGCCATCAGCCGGGCCCTGAGCGACCGGCTGGAGAGCACCTCGCTGATGCAGGCAGCCCCTGCCAAAGCCGAGAAGGTAGTACGCCCCAAGCCAGCGGTCAAACCCAGGAAGAAGGAGCGGCCCAGGCCCCGCCGGGAGCTGGGCTTGGCAAACAGCGTGCGGGATTCCGTCGTCTGGCTGGTCAGCCGTAGCACCGGAGTCAAGCTGCGTCTGGCCGTCGTGGGGTTCCTGGCCTTGTGGCTCTGTGGGATCACCTTCCCGGCAACGGTGTTATCGTCGGTATCTCTGGAGAAGGATGATTTGATGGCGGTGTTCGAATCCCCAGCTCCGACACAAGAGCTGATCATGGAAGAATCGTCACAGCGCACGCTGGAGAGCCCCGTGCCGACCGATACTCCCACGCCCACGGAGGTCCCTGTGGAGGCACCTCCAGAGACGGGGGGCGCTGAGGCGGCGGTGATTCTGGCGGTGGTACCCACCGAAACGCCGACACCTGAGCTTCCTACTCCGACGGCAACCGCGGTGCCACCGACACCACGACCAGCAGCGCCGACGGCGATGTCTACTCCAGGGACTGCCCCCAACGTGATGGGAAGCGGGAGGGTGCCCACACCCACGGTGAAGGTCATAGATATGGACGGTATCCCGCGAGACCTGGATTGGGCCAACAGTAAGTATGGGGGCTGGATAGACTACGGTCAGCCCAGTGGAGGAGCGTGTTTCCGCATCGTTGAACTGAAGGAGAGGTCAGGTCCGTCCAACATCGATGTGTGGGTTCGGGACGAGGATGGCAATCCCATGCCCAACATGATGCTGCGTTTCGACTGGCCCGGAGACGAGGTCCTCCAGGCCACTAACGTTGAGGGCAAGGTTGGCTTCGCTCTTGGCATGGGCTCCTACATCTACGATGCGCGCGTCGGTGGTCCGCACACCATACGCCTGGAGTGCGAGTACCCGTCGGACGTGGCCATGAACTGGGGACATCTAGCGGGGACACCACATAATCACCTGGATATCGTTTTCCAACTGGTACGCAGCGGACGCTAGTACCAGCAGATGGCAAGCCTACAAACAAGGGAGGGCTATAGCCCTCCCTTGTAGTTGTTTACAGAATCGGCACTAGGATAGTGGAGCTGAGAAAGGAGCAGTGATGGCTGAGAAGGTGACCCTTAGTGTCATCAAGGCTGACGTCGGCGGGTACGTAGGCCACTCTAGCATGCACCCCGCCTTGATGGAGGAGGCGGAGGAGAAGCTAGAGGGGGCCAAGCGCGATGGGACGCTGATCGACTTCCACGTCTCCCGTGTGGGCGACGACCTGGAGTTGATCATGACCCACCGGAAGGGCGTAGATGACTCCGGGATCCATCAGTTGGCGTGGAACACCCTGGAGGCAGCCACCAACGTGGCCAAGAGCCTGAAGCTGCACGGAGCAGGGCAGGACCTGCTCAGCGATGCCTTTTCAGGCAACGTCAAAGGAATGGGACCCGGCGTGGCGGAGATGGAGTTCGAGGAGAGGGAGTCCGAGCCGATCTTGGTCTTCATGGCCGACAAGACCTCCTCCGGGGCTTGGAACATGCCTCTGGTCAAGATGTTCGCCGATCCTTTCACCACCATCGGCTTGGTGATCTCCCCGGTGATGCACGATGGCTTCAGGTTTGAGGTCCACGACGTGCTGGAGAGTAAGAGGATCTACTTTGACTGCCCGGACGAACTGTATGACATGCTGGTTTTCGTCGGAGCGCCAGCGCGCTACATGATCAAGGCCGTGTATCACAGGGGCACGGGTGACGTAGGCGCCGTGTCGTCGACCCAACGTTTGAGCCTGCTTGCCGGGCGATACGTGGGTAAGGACGATCCGGTGGTCGTCGTGCGTTCTCAAGGAACCTTCCCGGCCGTCGGCGAAGTTCTGGATCCCTTCGCCTTTCCGCATCTGGTGGAAGGGTGGATGCGCGGCTCGCACCACGGACCGTTGATGCCGGTTTCTGTGCCGGAGAGCAACCCCAGCCGCTTCGATGGTCCCCCGCGCGTGGTCTGCCTGGGGTTCCAACTCTGCAATGGGTCCCTGGTCGGGCCGCGGGACATGTTCGACGATCCCAGCTTCGACGAGGCGCGCCGCCTGGCCAATACGGCCGGCGAATACATGCGGCGTCACGGTCCCTTCGAGCCGCACCGTCTACCTCTCGATGAGATGGAATACACCACTATGCCTCAGGTGGTGAAGAAGCTGGAGGGGCGTTTCGAGGACCTACCGGAGTAGGGCTGCTGAACCTCGGTGTCTAACCTGGCCGGTGTGTCGCCTCTCCGCCGTTTGGGTAGAGGAGGGGCATCGGCCAGGATCGGTTCCAAACAGCCTGGTAGGCTGAGTGACGAAGGCTGGCGCGCACGAGTTGGCAGGTGAGATCGAGACCTGAACAGCTTGTTCTCCCGGCCAGCTTTCGAGCATCCGAGCCCAGGTAAAGCAGCTTCGTGAGCACCGCCTTGATGTCCGTCCCCGCCACTCGTGTGGACTAGGGGGCAGAGCGGATCTCGTCGAGCCGGGTCTTGGCCTCTGGGACCAACGCGAAGAACCGCTCTAGTTTCTCGCAAGCATACTCTTCGCAGAAGGCACAGTTGTCTACGCCTCGAACTACTCCGCAGGCCCGAATGTCGCATTCGAAGCAGTGCTGGAAATGCCTGGAGACCCCCGGTAGACAACCGTCACAGTAGATGTCCTCTGGCTTGATGTCTGCGTTGAACTGCTTGGACCAGCTTTCGGCTACCTTCTGGCGTTCCTCGTCGCTATCGTGTTGCGTAGCCAGATAGGCAGGGCATTCGCTGCAGTCTAGACCACAATAGGCGATGATCCTTTCCATTCTTCTCAACTCCTTCGTCGGCGTGGCGGCCGCTGCTGGTTGGCTCTCTCCTCCGAGTGGTGTGCAGCTGTCGCCAGTATATCCTCCTGGGCTTGATATGTCAAGTGTTTGGGCGGTGGCCTGTGGGGTCATCGTGAGAGACCGGCGTTCACCCGAGGCGGAAAGGCGTGCGCTGGCGGTATGCCAGAACCTCCCGTCCCGCACCTCGGTCTCGGTTCAGAAGGCGTTCCGACGAGCCATGCTTTGCGTGCAGAGAACGAATTCAGTATAATAGTTGTGTGGGGTGCCGAGGAACTCTACGACACCGAATGGATAGGAGGGCCTGATGGCCGACAACCTACGGAGATTCAGCAAGAGGGCTCGACGCTCTCTGGCTTACGCCCAGGAGGAGGCCCGACGCCTGAAGCGCCCGTACATCGGAACGGAACACCTACTGCTCGGCCTGGTGCGAGAGGAGAACAGCGTTGCCTGTAGGGTTCTGCGGAGTCTCGGCGTCGAGGGCGATCAGGTACGAAGTTCGGTCGAGGAGATCAGCGGTCAGGGCGAGCGCAGGGTTGTAGGGAGACCGGATCTTACCCAACCCACCAAGAGGATCATAGAGCGGGCGGTGGGCGAAGCGCGGAAGATGGGGAACAACTACGTCGGTACCGAGCACCTGCTGCTGAGCCTGGTGGAGGAGGGAGAGGGCATCGCCGCAGACATCCTCAGGAATTTCGGTATCACTCCGGAGAGGATCCGTAGTCAAACGGACCAGTTGGCCACCCAGGGACGACCTTCCGCGCGTGACGGAGTGAAGAAGGAAACACAAACGCCTCTCATCGACCAGTTGGGTATCGACCTCACAGATCAGGCTGGCGAAGGCAAGCTGGACCCGGTGATCGGTCGGCAGAACGAGATACAGCGCATAGTGCAGGTCCTCTCGCGGCGCACGAAGAATAACCCTGCCCTCATCGGCGAGTCGGGGGTCGGAAAGACCGCCATAGTGGAAGGGCTGGCCCAGTTGGTGGCGTCGGACAGGGTTCCAGAGAACCTCCTGGGCAAGCGTATGGTGATGCTGGACGTCGGTTCACTGGTGGCCGGGACGATCTATCGCGGCCAGTTCGAGGAGCGCCTGAAGAAGGTCATCGATGAGATCAGGGACAGCGGGGCCATTCTGTTCATCGACGAGGTCCACATGTTAGTGGGCGCTGGGTCCGCTGGCAGCTCTGTGGATGCGGCAAACATCCTCAAGCCTGCCCTGGCCCGGGGCGAACTCCAGTGTATAGGTGCCACTACACTCGATGAGTATCGGAAGTACATCGAGGGCGACGCCTCGCTCGAGCGGCGCTTCCAGCCCATCTTTGTGGATGAGCCCACGGTGGAGGAGACGGTTGAGATCTTGCGGGGCATCAAGGAGCGATACGAAGCGCATCACAGGCTCCACATCAAGGATGAGGCCCTGCGCTCGGCAGCCTACCTTGCCTCCCGCTACGTCCCCGACCGGCACCTGCCCGACAAGGCCATAGACTTGATGGACGAGGCAGCTTCCCGCGTTCGTATGTACAGGATCCCTCACACCATCGGCCTCAAGGACTCTCTGAAAGACTTGAAGTCGGTGCGGGAGGAGAAGGAACAGGCCCTTTCCGAGCAGCGTTTGGACGCCGCCCTCAGCTTGAGAGAACGGCAGACGGAGCTGGAAGCAGACATCGATCAGATGCGCCTGGGCTTCGAGGGCTCGCTAGAAGGCGTCCAACTGGAGGTCACCGAGGAGGATATTGCAGAGGTGGTCTCCATGTGGACGGGGATCCCGGTGACCAGGATCGCCAGCACGGAGCAGGAACGCCTGCTGCGTATGGAGGAGGAGCTGCACCGCCGCATCGTGGGTCAGGACGAAGCGATCACCACCATCGCCAAGGCTGTGCGCAGGGCGCGGGCGGGCTTGAAGGACCCGCAGCGTCCCATCGGCTCTTTCATCTTCCTGGGCCCGACGGGCGTGGGCAAGACGGAGTCTGCCAAGGCGCTGGCGGAGTTCATGTTTGGCAGTGAAGACGCGCTGATCAAGCTGGATATGTCGGAGTTCATGGAGAGGCACGCGGTGGCCCGTCTGGTGGGAGCGCCGCCGGGGTACGTGGGCTACGATGATGGCGGGCAGTTGACAGAAGCGGTCCGTCGCCGTCCCTACTCGGTCATTCTCTTCGACGAGATCGAGAAGGCGCACCCCGAGGCCTTCAACATGCTGCTTCAGATCCTGGAGGACGGATGCCTGTCAGATGCCAAGGGGCGTCGGGTGGATTTCCGGAACGCCATCATCCTCATGACCTCCAACGTGGCTGCCGACCACCTGATGAGACAGATGTCGGTGGGTTTCCGGTTGGCTCAGGACGAGGCCAAGAACGCCGAGGAAGAGTACCAGAAGATGAAGGACAAGGTCTTGGATCAGTTGAAGAAGACCTTCCGTCCTGAGTTCCTGAACCGTATAGACGCCGTGGTGGTCTTCCGAGCCCTGACCAAGGAACAGATCAGGCAGATCGTAGAGCTGATGCTGAGCCAGGTGCAGGAGCGTTTGGACGAACACGAGATGACCCTGGAAGTCTCCGACGAGGCCAAGGAACTGCTGGCCAGCCAGGGGTACGATCCACACTTTGGAGCCCGGCCTCTGCGCCGTGTCATTCAGACGGCCATCGAGGACCCCTTGTCGGAGGCCATCCTGGCCGGGCGGTACAAGCCGGGAGGCACGGTTCTCCTGGAGGCTGAGGGCGACGAGATCACGCTGGGCACCAAGGAGTTGGTGGAAGCAGCGCAGTAGCGAGCCTTCCTAGACGTCCCCAGAAAGGGCGGGTTCCACTTCATGGCCAAGGGCCGGGCCAAGGCGATCTACGTCTGTCAGCAGTGCGGGGCCCAATCGTTGAAGTGGGTGGGTCGCTGCCCGGACTGCGGCGAATGGAATAGCATGGTGGAGACGGTGGAGAGCAGGGATACCTCTCCACCGTCTTCTGTTAGGCCCCGGGGCAAGCCTCAGCGTCTCGCTGACGTGCCGTTGGAGGGCTTCCAGAGGATCCCGGTGCCCATGCCTGAGTTCAGCCGGGTGCTGGGCGGCGGCATCGTGCCCGGATCGGTGGTACTCATCGCGGGCGACCCGGGGATCGGCAAGTCCACCCTGCTGCTCCAGGTGGCAGCCCTGGTGAGCGGCAGCGTGGGGAAGGTGCTCTACGTCTCCGGCGAGGAGTCCGCTCCCCAGATCAAGAACCGCTCGCAACGGCTGGGGGTCTCCGCGGAGCAGGTATACCTGCTGACAGAGACGGACGTGGATCTGATCGTAGATCACATCCACGAGCTTCAGCCGCAACTGGTGGTCGTGGATTCGATCCAGACCATCTTTGCCCCCGAGCTGAGCTCCGCCGCGGGGAACATCAGCCAGGTGCGGGAGTCGGCCGCGCGCCTCACGGAGGTGGCCAAGGGAGAAGGGGTGCCGGTGTTTCTGGTGGGGCACGTGACCAAGGAAGGCTCCATCGCGGGACCCCGGGTGCTGGAGCACATGGTGGACGCCGTTCTCTACCTGGAGGGAGAGCGCTTTCACGCCTATCGTTTGCTGCGCAGCGTGAAGAACCGCTTCGGATCGACAGACGAGATCGGCGTGTTCGAGATGAGCGGCCAGGGGATGTTGGAAGTGACCAACCCCTCGGAGGCCTTTCTGTCGGAGCGGTCCGACGGGACGGGATCGGCGATCGCTGTGACCTTGGAGGGCACGCGGCCGCTGCTAGTGGAGATACAGGCCCTGACCAGCACCACCAGCTTCGGCCTTCCCCGCCGTACCGCCAACGGTATAGACTTCAATCGGTTGTTGCTGCTGGCGGCCGTGCTGAGCAAGCGTGTAGGGTTGCGGCTGCACGACCAGGACATCTTCGTGAACGTGGTGGGTGGGTTGAGGATCAACGAGCCGGCGGCGGACCTGAGTGTGGCGCTGGCCATCGCCTCCAGTAGTCGCGACGTACCCGTGGCCCGAGATCTGGCTGTGATGGGGGAGATAGGCTTGTCGGGGGAACTGAGGTCGATCAGCCAGCCCACCAAGAGGCTCAACGAGGCGGCCAGGCTGGGCTTCACACGCTGCCTTCTGCCACGGTCAGTCCGGTTGGCGAAGGACCGGCCGCCGGGTGTGGAGGTGGTGAGGGCCGGCTCTCTGAGGGAGGCGCTGGACGTGGCCTTAGGCAAGTGATCACTGGGCGCGTTTGAGTACCTTCAGCGCCCTCAGCGTGACCCACTTGCTGGGCTTCCCTTTCTCCTCAATGTCTACCCAGGTCTTGCCGTTGTACGTGTACTCCATCTTCCAGCGGCCCTGTTTGTCCTGTTTGCCCAACACCAGGTCCATGGCTGCCGAGAGCCTGGGATCGGACCCGTACCCGAAGCTGGTGAGGACCTCCAGGTTCTGAAGGACGTCGGTGACGTAGAAGAGGGGGAAGCCGAATCTGAACCAGCTACGGGAGGGCTTGGTGCTGTAGCCCATGGGATAGTCGGCCACGGCGGGGTCCTTGCTGAGCAGGAACTCCAGGCCGCTGTCGATGGCCCTCTGGATCAGCGGCGTCCGCGCGTTCTCAGGCAGCTTGGATAAACCTAGCATGACCTTCACCGCGCCCCAGGCGCAGGGCTTGGCGTCGTTGGCGCTGCAACAAAAGCCTGGCGCACAGGTGGCGGACTTGAGGTAGCGCACCGGAGCATCTTTCGCTTCTTGGGGAGCGATGCCTTCGCCGGTGACGACGCGAGCCATCCACTCCATGGCTCCTTCCAGCCGCTCATCTCCCAGCCAGCCCAGGTCCAGGAGCGCGGCGCTGAGGTTCCCCATCAGACAGAGGATAGCGCCTCCCTGGGTGGCAGATGCAGAGAAGGCCCCGTTCTTGTCGATGGCGTGCTCCAGCAGATACTGGCACGCGTTCCGTATGTGCGGATCGCTGCCGTCCGCCCCCAGTTGCGCGAGCATGGATACCGACCACACGATGCTGCGGTACTTGGGGCGGTAGCCGGGACCAGGCTCTTCCCAGTGGCCCTCTGGCTTCTGCGCCTCCAGGATGACCGGGACCGGCCCGGTGGACATCACGGCCTTACGGGCCTCGGTGATCTCTGCTTTGTCGGACGGCGTGTCCAGCAACTCCTTCAGAGCGAAGTAGCGGACGCCAGGGTTCTCGGCGTCGTCCTCCAGGAGCCAGGGCCTTGGGTCTTCGTTGAGCCTGGCGAGCCACTCTTCTGTCACGCTCCACCTCCGCGCATCGTGATCGTGTGATGTCTAGGGTTTCGAGGGATTGTACGGGAGCTATAGGGCAATGTCAAGCCGTCATCGCGACACGACCATCTCGGTGCTGAGGGTGAGCTCGCACCAGGGCTATGCACTGCACTGAAGCACCCGCAAGGCCCGGAGGGTGACCCACTTGCTCGGTTTGCCCTTCTCCTCGATGTCGACCAGGGTCTTGCCGTTGTAGGAGTACTCCATCTTCCAGCGGCCGGACTGGTCCTGCTTGCTCAGCACCAGCTCCAGGGCTGCCGAAAGCCTGGGGTCGGACCCGTAGCCGAAGCGGGTGAGAACCTCAAGGTTGTGAAGGACGTCCGTGACCCAGAAGAGAGGGAAGCCGAACCTGAACCAGTTGCCGCTGGGCTTGCTGCCGGAACCCATGGGGTAGTCGGCTACGGCGGGGTCCTTGCTGAGGAGGAACTCCAGCCCGGTCTGGATGGCTCTGTCGATGAGAGGTGTGCGGGCCTCCTCCGGCAGCTTGGAGAAGGCGTCCATGACATCGACCGCGCCCCAGGCGCAGGGCTTCTTGGCGTTGTACCCGCAGCAGAACCCTGGGCCGCAGGTCCCGGACTTGAGGTAGCGCAACGACACACCTCTCTCCACGGCAGGGGCCACTCCCTCTCCGGTGACCATTCTGGCCATCCACTCCAGTGCTCTCTCCACACGATCGTCGCCCAGCCATCCCAGGTCCAGCAGGGCGGCCAGCAGGTGGCCGTTGAGACAGAGGATGGCCTGCGATGGAATGGCGGCCATGGAGAAGGCCCCGTTCTTGTCGCGGGCATGCTCCAGGACGTACTCGCAGCCTCTGCGGACCCGCCCGTCGGCGCCGTTGGCGCCTAGCTGGCCGAGCATGGTCACCGCCCAGACGGTGGCCCGGTACTGCGGGAAGTAGCCGGGGCCGGGCTTTTCCCAGTAGCCTTCGGGTTGCTGGGCGTCGAGGAGGACAGGGACCGGCCCGCTAGACATCACCGTGCGCTGGGCCTCGCGTACCTCGGGGTCGTCCAGCGCCCTGTGGAGGAGATCCATCAAGGCGAAGTAGCGCACTCCGGGGTTGGCGGGGTCGTGCTCCAGGAGCCAGGGTAACGAAGTATGTTCGAAAGGCCTCGTCTCCGCGTGCATCATGCCTTGCCTTCCTTGTGAGGTGTCGGCTGAGCCAGTGAGTCGATGGGGCGAGACCATTATGTCATGGCTGTGGCTTCTTGCCCAGTTCGGCTTGGCGATGGAAACGACGCCCGACGCGTGAGGCACGGGGTTGCGCCTGATCGCATCCACTACTGTGGGATACTGCAGGGGCACGGCACGGCGTGCCCGTGCGCCGTCGCTCTCCATGGCCTGCCCCACGTCCGCTAGCCGTTGCCATTCGGACCCACCCCGACCCAGAAGTGGTTGGGCAGCACCGTCGGGCTGGTCACCACCTTGATGCCGTTGGCCGGTACCCCTTCCTCCGGCAAGCAGTGGGGGTGGACGTAGCAGCGATTGGGCGGCCTGCCGAACTTCTCCTCGTACCGCTCCGCAGCCTCTAGCACCTTCACGGCGAAGTCGGTCTGGGAGTCATCGTACCACAGGAGACCCACCTCCAAGGCTTACTCCTCTCTCACACCAGCCAGGGCGAACTCCGGCGGCTGGCTAACGTCCCCACGCGGATCCAAGGCCGGCCGACGGTCGTCGACAGCCACGGTAGTGTTGACGACGGTGCATGACTCTCTATCGTCCACCGGCGGCAGTTGCGGCAGGGCCAGGGCCAGGGCCATGGTGGAGAGGGCGGCGCGGAAGCCCTGGTGGTAGACCCTCCGCCGCTGGGGATCGCTGCCGATCAGTCCTGCGGCCAGCGCGTCCTCGTTGGCTCGAACCGCGGCGAGGATGATCTGACCGATGTCCTGGGTGAACCAGACGTCGACGGACACGGGATGTCTCCTTTCAGGGCGAAGTGCAGGGCAGGCTTGGCTCCTGGTGAAGCGGCCTGACGAAGGGAATCACGTTGTCCCCGAGAGCCAGAGGAACGGGCGACACGGCGGGCTGGTCTGTGGTTGTTGGCACGACGCTGTGTCTCAAGGGGCAGTCCAGACAATCAGTAGGAGAAAGGACGCGCGTCGTCTTCAGTGAGCAGGCGGCGCGGAGGAACGAGACTCGGGGAGGCTGGTCGTCCCAGACCTCCATGCGGCCGCTGGCCCAACGCACGGTGATGGGGGTGAGGGCAGTCTTCTCGAGAGCGAAGCGGAGAAACTGGCAGTTGCAGATGGTGGCGGGGCAGTCGTCGCAGACCTGTGGCGAGACCTCGTGGTCGCCCATCACGATCTTGTCACAGGTGACTCGGCCGTCTTCCGAGACTGATCGTTGCTGGCAAGGGCGCTGTGGCACTGAAGACCTCCTCTGGGTGGCGTCGCCCGACGTTGCTGGGCGCAGGCTTGGTCTGAAAACTGAGACTAGAACACTCGTTCTACTGCCTAGTATACCAGAACGGATGTTCTGTGTCAAGCCACAGAGGGGGCTTTAGAGGGCGGGAGGGAGAGATTTAAGGTTCAGGCGGCCTCGAGCTGGCGGATGACCATGACCACCTTGCCCTGAACCTCGACGTCGGCCGGGTCGGCGTAGATGGGCTGCATGGTGGGGTTGGCGGGCTGGAGGCGCACCCTTCTGCCTTCGCGGTAGAACTTCTTGAGGGTGGTCTCTTCTCTGTCGCGCAGCCAGACGGCAACCATGTCGCCGTTCTCGGCGGTCTCCTGGTGCTTCATGACCACTACGTCGCCGTCGTTGACCAGGGCATCGATCATGGACTCACCCTGTACCTGGAGGGCATAGAGTCCCTCTTCGTCCTTGACGATGCCTCGGGCCAGCTCCAGGTGCTCCTCGGGCACGGCATCGCCAGGCACCGGGATGGGGTCGCCAGCAGCGATCCTGCCCAGCAAGGGCAACATAATCACGTCGTCACGGTCCAGAGCCTGGCCCACGAGCCTCAGACCTCGGGAGACGTCGGGGTCCCTGGCGATGTGGCCTTCTCGCTCCAGGACGTTGAGGTTGTAGTTCACCACCGAGGTGGAGGAGATACCCACGGCCGCACCGATGTCGCGGATGGTGGGTGGGTATCCGTTCTCGTGGAGGAACTCACTGATGAAACCCAGAATGGCTTCCTGGCGCGCTGACATGTTCATGGTGGCCACCTTTCGTCTCCTTGGATGGGATCCACCCCTATTATATACGAACTTTTGTTCTATGTCAAGGAGCTTCTCGTGCGAGCACTGAGCAGGGGTGAAGCGCCCTTGCGGGGTGGAAATGGAATGGGGAGCGCCCCGGCAGGAGGCGAACCAGCCGGCAGCGTTCGCTGGGCAGCTGACGACTAGGGGCCTTCGGGCGGAGCTGGATCCCCATCCCCAGCCTGGAGCATCGCCTCCACCTCCGGGATCAACTCCTCGAGGTGGTCGGCCGCCTCCTTCTGGTCCTGGGAGCGGAGGTCTTCGAGGATAAGCTGGAGCAACTCGAGGAAGTCTGCGCTGACGGAATCCTTCTGGTCTTGGAGCAGCTTCCGGCGCTGGTCCAGGTCGGGCGCGGACAGCAACTGGTTGAGGAGGCGCATCTCCGGCGGCAAACGTTTCTCCAGCAGCGGCACCACGTGCTCCTTGAGGTTGTTGAGCTTTTCCGACACCTCCTCCTGCCCTGCCCGGTCCGCCGCGATGATGTTGGCTTCCAGGGCGGTGAGGAACGCTGCGTCGATCTCCTCGACGTGCTCCTGAGCGGCTGCCTCCATGTCCTCGCTGTCTACGATCTCCTTCAGGAGGCCCGCGGCGCGATCCAGCGCCTCTCTGGCCTCCTTGTCCAACTCATCTACCAGGTCCAGTATCCTGGTGCGGAGTCTAGTCAACTCTTGTGCCTTCTCCTTCTCACCCTGAGACTCAGCGGTCTCTATCTGACCGGTCAGGGTCTGGAAGAACTGGTAGTCCAGCACAGGACGTGCCGCGGCGACGAGGGTCTTGAAATCCTCGTCGTCCTTGTGGGCGAGTATTGCCTCGATGAGCTCTTCCCTCGTTATGGCGCCCTCTCTCCCTTCCAGAGGGGGTACGCTGGCCGGCGAAACAAACTCCTGGAGCCTGGTACGGAGCGACGACAACTGTGCCACGAGTGAGTCCTCTCCATCCTCCCTGGCCTGTTCGATGGAGGCGGTGAGGAACAGGAAGAACTCGTAGTCGAGGTCGTCCTTCTTATCCTCGACGAGCTTCTGGAGGGCCTCCTCGTCTTCGGTCGGCGCCAGCAGATCACGCAGCAACTGGGCCCTCTGCTGTTGTTCCTGTACCATCTCGTCGGTGATGCCATCGGCCCGCAGTATCTCCGAGGCCATGCTCTCCATAGAGAAGAAGGTCTTGGGCTGGAACAGGTATCCCTTACGCTGTTCCGGGGGGAGGGAGCTCATGAGTTGATTAGTCAGCTCTCCGATGGCCTTGTCCTGCTCCTCGCCGGAGAGGCCCAGTTGGCTGGGCACCAGAATCAAGAACAGTGCCCGCTCCGGGTCGTGGTAGGCCAGGGGGGTGGCCACCGCTGTTCGATTGGAGCAGTGGGGACAGGTCACGACGTTGAGCTGTCCGCGCAGGAAGCGGCTCTTCAGGTCTGGGTCCTGTCCAACGTCCACGACCTGCCACACGTCGGCGGTGATGGGGCTGGAACAGGCGGGGCAGTTGAGGGCGATCCTATCTGGCCCGACTTGCATCGTCTCGCTCCTTCATCGGTCAGTGGTCCAAGTGTGTTCCTGCTACAGGTCAACTGGTTCTACTTGGAAGATCTCGCCGGATCGGCGCAAGTAGCCCGCTCTGATCCTGGGATCATGCTCGAACAGAAGCAGTGTTTTCTCCTCCAGCGCCCACCGGCGGATGGAGCGCTTGGTTTCCATATTCTCCATGGGTAGCTCGTCCACGGCCGGGGTCCACGCCAGTTTCTCCATGTACTCCTTCCAGGGGGCCAGGTCGCCCAGATAGATGGCGGTCTGACCCTGAGAGCGGATAACCACTGACTGGTGAGCTCTGGTGTGCCCTCGCGTGACGATACAGCGCACTTCGTCTGTGACCGACGTGTCTCCCCGGAGGAGAGTCAACTGGCCCTCCTCCAGAGGGAGCAGGTTCTCGGGAAGATAGGTCCTGACAGTGCGCTCGTTGGGATACCGGGCATCCGCCCATTCGAGGCGTTGAACCCAGTACTCGGCCCTAGGGAAGGTGGGCCGGGGCTTGCCGTTGTTGTCCAGAGTGGTGTTCCCGCCGCAGTGGTCGGAGTGAAGGTGGGTGTTGATCACGATATCCACTTCCTCGGGGGCCACCCCCACGTCGCGCAGGTCGCCCACCAGCCCCTGCGACCTCTCCAGACCGAATCTGTCTCGCTCCTTGTCCGAGAGCTTGGTCCCCAATCCTGTGTCCACCAGGATCGTCTTTCCGCCGGAGCGGATGAGGAGGCAGTTCAGGGCCATGGGCACCCGGTGCCGGTCGTCGAGAGCGATGATGGGCTCCCAGAGGACACGCGGCACGATGCCGAAGTGGGCGCCGGCGTCCTGCCACCAGCGTCCGTCGTTGATGATGGTCAGCTCCACGTCACCGAGAAACACTCCTTATCCCTTCAATGCCTCCTCTGCCATGTCCCACCCCTTTTGCAGAGCCACTCTGTTGGGCTCCAGCAGGTGGTGTCGTCTCTTGGGCAGGTTCTTCTGGAGGGCCGTCATCACTGACTCCAGAGTCACTACACCCGTGATCCTCACCAGTGCCCCCAGTAGGATCATGTTGGCCATACGCTCGTTCTCGAACTCATCTCTGGCCAGGTCCGTGGCCGGTATCCTCAGGGACTTGATATCGTCTCTCTTGATCTCCTCCCTAGCGATGGAGCTATTCACGATGAGTAGTCCTCCCGGCACAACCTTGGATTCAAACATCTCCAGGGAGGGAGGGTTGAGGGCGACGACCGCACTGGGTGTGTCGGTCAGGGGAGAACCGATGGGTTCGTCGGAGACGGTCACCGTGCAGCGAGCTGTCCCTCCCCGCATCTCGGGGCCGTAGGATGGGAGCCAGGCCACGTTTCGCCCTTCCTCGAGACCCGCATACGTCAACAACTGCCCTGCGAAGAGGGCACCCTGCCCTCCGAAGCCAGAAATGATGATCTGCTCGAACATGGGCACGCTCCTTCACTCCTTCACGCAGATGTCGCTTCATCCGGGGAAGCGGCACCTGCTATCCCTCTTCGAGGGCCTTGACCTCGTCTATCACCTTGTAGTCGCCCAGGGGATAGTAGGGGATCATGTTCTCTTCTAGCCATTTCAGGGCTTCGATAGGGCTCATACCCCAGTTGGTAGAGCACGTGGAAAGCACCTCCACCAGGGAGAAGCCCAACCCCGCCAACTGGGTCTCGAAAGCAGTCTTGATCGCTTTCTTGCAGCTCCGGATGTACTTGGGCTGGGTGACCGTCCTTCGCACCACGTAGGCTGCGCCGGTGGTTTGGGCCAGGATTTCGGCCACTTTCACCGGGTAGCCCGCCAGCTTCACGTCGCGCCCTGTGGGCGTGGAGGTGGTCACTTGACCGGGCAAAGTGGTGGGGGCCATCTGCCCGCCCGTCATGCCAAAGACGGCGTTGTTGACGAAGACGACGCTGATGTTCTCGCCTCGATTGGCGGCGTGCACGATCTCGGCGGTGCCGATGGCTGCTAGGTCGCCGTCGCCCTGGTAGGTGAAGATGACGTTCTCGGGCCGGACCCTCTTCATGCCGGTAGCTACCGCGGGCGCCCGCCCGTGGGCGGCCTCTGCCATGTCGAAGTTGAAGTAGTGATAAGCCAGTACCGCACAGCCCACAGGGGCGATCCCCACCGTCTTCTCGCGGATGCCCAGTTCGTCTATCACCTCCGCGATGAGTCGGTGGATGGTGCCGTGGGTGCAGCCAGGACAGTAGTGAGTTGGTGTCTGCTCTAACGCCTCCGGTCTGGCGAAGACGACTTTTCCCTCAGGCATGTAGCTCCCCTTTCTCCCTTCTCCGCAAGAGGCCTGCGTCTACTTGATGTACCTCTCGGCCATCTCCCTTATCTTCAAAGCTGCTTCGGTGGGTGTAGGGACCCTTCCCCCGAGCCAGCCCTGGAACTCCACCGGAACGCGACCCTTGACCACCAGCTCCACGTCTTCCACCATCTGGCCGGCGCTCATCTCCAGCACCAGGAACACCTTGGCCTGATCGATCACCGAGGACAAGGCGTCCTTGGGGTAGGGGTAAAGCGTGATAGGACGGAACATCCCGACGGGTATGCCTTCCTCTCTCACCTTGGCGATGGCCGTTTGGGCAACCCTTCCCACCGTGCCGTAGGCCACGACGACCACCTGGGCTCCCTCGAGCATATACTCAGCGTGACGCTGTTCGTGGGTCTCGATCTCACGGTACTTCTTCTGGAGCAAAATGTTATGGGCCTCCAGAGGCCCAGCCAGGAGGTAGAGAGAGCGTATGATGTTCTTCTCTCTCCCTTTGCACCCGGTCAAGGCCCATGGTTTGGCCGGCGGCTTGGGCTCTACCTCGGGGAGCTCGACCGGCTCCATGATCTGCCCGATGCTGCCGTCGCCCAGGATCATGGCTGGGTTGCGGTATTTATCCGCCAGTTCGAAGGCCAGGATGGTGAAGTCTATCGCCTCTTGGACGGTTGACGGAGCGAGGACGATGGGGAAGTAGTCGCCGTGACCACCGCCCTTCACGGCCTGGAAGTAGTCGGACTGGCTGGGCTGGACGTTTCCCAGTCCGGGGCCGCCCCGCATGATGTTGACGACAACTGCGGGCAGCTCGTTCCCGGCCAGGTAGGAGATCCCCTCCTGTTTGAGGCTGATCCCAGGGCTGGACGAGGAGGTCATCGCTCTCTTGCCCACGGCCGCTGCGCCCAGCACCATGTTCACCGACGCGACCTCGCTTTCACCCTGCACGAAGGCGCGCCCCAGCTCTGGCATGCGCTTGGACATGTATTCCAACAGCTCCGTCTGGGGCGTGATGGGGTAGCCGAAGTAGGCGTCGCAGCCGGCGCGAATCGCAGCCTCGGCGATAGCTTCGTTACCTTTCATGAGGACTTTGGCCATGATCACTCTCCTGTCTCTGCTCGTCGGCCCACGACCGGCTAAGAGGTCGGGCGGACGAGGCTTCAGGGTCTACCGGTAGACCGTGATCGCCACGTCAGGACACATCAGCGCGCATAGAGTACAACCGGTGCATTCCCCCTCGGGGTCCACCAATTTGGAGGGATGGTAGCCCTTGGCATTGAAATGGTCGGCCATCTTCACCAGGTCTCTCGGACAGACGGTGGTACAGAGCTGACATCCCTTGCACTGGTCCTCGTTGATGACTATGGTGGGCATGTATCCTTACCTCCGCTGCACTCTACACTACTCTTCCCATGGGGGGCGAAAGTGCCTGGTCAGAGGCAAGATGGGTCGAGCGTAGGGATGCTCAACCCCGTCTGCCAGGAGTCGCTCCTCCATACACAGAAACGCGACCGGTAGCCCGAGTTCATCGCTGGCACACTCCACCAGCAGGTGCCCTTGCTCCACGATCTCGTGCGTGGTCTCCGCAATGAGGTTGGGGTTGCTCACCAGCGCCCCGACCTGGAGCCTGGTGTTGGCCTCCATGTCATCTCTGGTCTCGGCGATCCGCTCTACCGTGGCGTTGAAGGGACGGTAGGGGTTGACCACCAGGTACATCACGTAGCCAGTGCTTTCCACCAGCGCTTTGAACTGGCCTATGGCTCGTGCGCCCTGGGAGTCGCCTCCCACGTCCATCACTGTGCGCCCATCTGTACTCTGCAAAGTGCCCCAGATAGACGCACTGATGGCCGGTAGATGGATGTCTCTGGTGAGCTCCGGAGGGGACACCACCTCCACTCCTTTCTGACTCAACCTCTCGGTCATCTCGCGGGAGCGGTAGTATGGGGTGACCACGTCCATGTCGGTGAGCCTCACGGAATCAGCGACGCCGGTCAGGGCCAGGGCGTAGTTGATGGCAACCTCTGTCTTGCCGGTGCCGAAGCGCCCGGTGAAGATGCTGATGGGAGGCGCATCCTCTATCAGGTCGGCCAGTCTCAAGGTCCTGATCTCCCTTGCTTTCGATTGGCGGGTCCGCCCCGGTCAGGGTCGCCACGGACTTTAGCCACGCTCACCGCCTTGAGCCAGTCTCAAAGGCTGAGGGGGATAGCGGAAGACGTTACTCGCCACCATGCGGTTGATGTTGTCATTCAACTCGCCGAACATGCCGAAGGCACGTCGCTTGTACTCGACCAATGGATCCATCTGGCCGTAAGCCTGGAGTCCAATGCCCTGGCGCAGGTCTTCGATGGCCGTCAAGTAGTCCACCCAGAGCCGGCTGGTGAAACCAAGCATCAACCGCTTCTCGATGTCATGCATCAGTCTCTTGCCCACGTAGCGCTGCAACTCCGCCCTGGTCGACTCATCGAGGTCCGCTATCCTCTGGTCGTCCAGCTCCCTCGCCCGCTGGCGACCCAGATAGGTGGCCAGTTCCCCGTCCGACTCGCGGTCCAGATCTCGCAGCGTGCGCCCTTTCAAGCCAGCCAAACGATGCTCGTCCACGCCGATCTGCTGCTCTAGCAGAAGAAGCTCGACCTGGCGACGGGTTTCCTGGTCCAGATCGGTGAGCCGTTTCTCCTCGATCTCCGAGGCGCGCTTCTCAGACAGGTATCGCAGCACGTCGCCCCGCTTCTGTTCGTCCAGTGCCGCGAACCCCTCCTCGCGGAACCGCTCTAGCTTGTCCCTGTCCAGGAAGTAGCCTGAGGCGCGCAGATCGGCCAGCACCTTCTCCTGGATTCCCTGATCGAGTTCCTCGAATCTACGATCGCCGTTCCTCTCTGTCCAACGTTGACCCAGCCAGGAGGCCAGCCCATCGTAGTCTCTGCCGTCAAGCCTGAACTGGGCTAGCGTTCCCTGCTCGAAATGCGCGAGAGCATCCTGGTCCAGGAAGTAGCCGACGCTGTCCAGGTAGTCCCGGAGATACTCGCGGTCGCTCTGATCCAACTCTGCCACGGGACTGCTCGCGCTCTCCCGCGCCAACTCGTCACCAAGAGAGCTAACCAGGCCCTCGTAGATGCTTCCGTCCAGATCGGCCAGCCTGCGCTGCAGGAACCTCTCCTTCTTGGCCTCGTCGACGAAGTAGTCGCTGCTCTCTAGATAGGCTTCGACGTCCTCACGAATGCTTTGGGGCAGTTCAGGGAGCCGTTTGTCTTTCATCTCGGCGAAGCTGCGCTGGCCGAGGTGCTGGCAGACCACGGTGTAGGTTTCTGGGTCTAGTTCGGCAGCCTGGGCGGCCTGGAACTCGCGCAGTCGATCGTGGTCAACGAAGTACTCCTGCGTCTCCAGATACTCGCGGACGGCGGCCTGAAGCTTCTCTGGGAGCTTGTCGACGGTACGGTTGCTGAGTAGTCCGTCGAGGCCTCGCTTCAGGGCTTCACGAACCCCCTGACGCAGCGACGGCTCGAGGTTCTTCAGCTCCTCGATCTCCAGGTACTCTTCCTTCTCGGCGTTGAAGAAGTACCCGTTATCTTGGAGATGCTGCCTCACGTGGTCCCGGATGTCCTCCGGTAGGCTGGAGAATCTGACCTCTCTGAGCTCTGCGAGGCGCTCCCGGCCCAGGTGGTAGGCGATCCCATCCCGGGTGCCCTTGTCCAGCTCTGCCAGGCTGAGCTTGACGAACTGCTCCCTTTTTTTCTTCTTGGTGAAGAGACCTTCCATATCCAGGTAGCGCAGGATGGCCTCTCGGACTTCCTGATCCAGATTCACGAACTTGCGCTGTTCGAGATCGGCCACTATCGCGTCTCCAAGTTGCTGCTCCATCCCGTGGACGATAGTTGCGTCCAGCGCGGATAGCGTGAGGCTCTCGAACTGGGCGACCTTGTCCTCATCCAGGAGATAGTCCGTTCCACGAAGATAGTCGAGGATGATGTCTCGCACGTAGGGAGGGAGTTCTCCGAAGAGCTTCTCGTTCAGGTCCCGCTCCAGATCTGCCAGTACGTGATCCCGCCCGGCGTTGTAGGTCTCTCCCTCCAAGTCTGAGAACTTGGTTTGAGGGAGGGAGTCCAGTGCACTTTGATCTACGAAGAACCCGGATTCTCGCAGTTGAGTCTGGAGGTATTCGAGTGCGTCCCGGGGAAGAGCCGAGGCGGTCCCCGCGGCCTCCAACTGCTGTCGCCCCAGGTGCTCGATCAGACCGGCGGCGGCAGCCTCATCGAGTTCGGAGAGGGGGCGGTCGTTGGCGCGGGCCTGTTTGGGCTCATCCACCAGAAGCCCCTGCTGCTGAAAGTGGCCGAGGACGCTTTCCCGAAGATCGCCCTTGAGAGAACTGAGGGTGCGGTCCCCAAACTTCTCGAGCTGTCTTCTGGTGATGTAGGCACAGGCCTCTCGTGCGGCGTCGCCATCCAGATCCCCCAGGGTGCCGTGGACGAAGAAGCGCTGGACCTTCTGCTCGTCCACGAAGTGGCCTCGCCCTCGCAGATAGTCGAGAACTCCGACTCGGAGGGCCTCCTCCCAGTCGCCGACCGGCGCGTTCCTCAGTTCGGACAGTTCCTGCTGGCCCATCAGAGCAGCGATGCTCTCGCCTACAGTGTTCCCAATCTGGGCGATAGGCTTTCGCAGCAACTCGCCCCGGCTCTTGCTCTCTTCGAAGTAACCTTCCTCGAGGAGGAACCCCTCGATCTCCTTGGTCAGACGACCTTCGGGGACGACCTCAGGATCTGCGAGCTTCGTGTCCAGTCGATGCTCCAGTTGCTGGACCAACTGGTCGTGGATTCCCACCTCGGCGAGGGTGAGATCTCGGATCTCACTGAGCCCTAGATAGGCTCGCACCTGATCGTGCAGCCGATCCTCGAGTTGCGACACTGTCTTGTCTTCGACTTGCTCGATGATCGACGAACCGAGTTGCTCAGCGAACCCTTCGGAGAAGTCGCTGTCCAGCTCGCTGAGACGGTATTGGCCGAGGCGCCCGAGCTCCTGGCGACCCCAGGTCTCCTCGCGGGAGACCAAGGCGGTCTCCAGGGTCTCCAGCAGCGCGTCGCGGGCGGCATCCGGGCGTAGCCTCCTGAATGAAGGCAAGGCCAGATATTGGAGCGGCAGACGGGGCGCGAAGGAGAGGCGCTTGAGGTGACCTTTGTCGAACTCTGCTCTCTCGCCGTGGACCACCCGCAACAAGTGGAGGGTCAGCTCTTGACCAGACGCCGACCGCAGCTTGGATTCGTTCTGCGAGAGGACGTCGCCAATCTCGTCGAGTTGCGCTCGCGCCCAGCCGTCGTAGATCGTGGTCACCGCCTGGGCCAAGATCCTCCTCAGCACGTCCAGGTCCAGTGTGGCCGCAGCGTTCATCTGTGAGAGTGTATCGAGAAGGCTCCCCTTGCTCTGAGCCAGAGCGGCCAGTCGCTTGCGGGATGACTCGCCGGAGTCGGACGAGGAGCTCTGCAGGAGGGGCTGCATGTCCTCGGCTTTGACGTCGGAGGCTCTGACCTGGTCGGGTTTCATCGCCGGAGGCAAACGTGACTGTACAGTGCGCAGCAGTCTGTCGCCCAGTTCCCGATGGTACGCGCTCTGCAACCGCGCCAGAAGATCGTCGGTGGCCTCGTCTGCCGACAGGCCTCTCAAATCGCTGGGCTTCACGTCCAGGGTGAGAGGGAAGACGCTCTGCACGTACTGGAGCACGTCCTGGCTGCTGACGGTTTTGCCTTGCTCTTCCATCAGGTCGACATAGTCGTCGATCTTGTTCTCCAGAGACTCGGTGTACGTGGCGAGGGTTTCCTTGTACTGGTCCAGGGCGGTGACAAACGGCTCGTGCACCGCCGTCTCCAGCAGATGCTGGCGGTACTCGTCGCTGGCCTGCTGGGCGATCTCCAGGAGCGCCCCAGGCAACTCCTCTCCGGGCAGCTCCGCCAGTTGCCTGGACAGGAAGAGCACGGTAAACGGTGGAAAGCAGGTCAACTTGCCCAGGAACGGGAACTGATATGGAAAAGGGCTGTCTGGAGGGGCAAGGGAGAGAGGCAGAACGTCGTTGAGATAGGCGAGAAGCCCGATCTGATCACCATCCTTGCCCGCTGCGGCCTGCAACCTCGCATCCAGCTCGCTCTCTATCATGTCCCACAGTTCCGGTTCCAGGTCCTGGCTGGTGAGGAACCTGTACCTGCGGCCGTAGATCAACTCTCGCTGGCGGTTGAGGACGTCGTCATACTCCAGAAGGTGCTTCCGGATGTCGAAGTTGTAGCCTTCGACCTTGGTCTGAGCGCCCTCAATGGTCTTACTCACCATGCCGTGCTCGATGGGTATGTCCTCTTCCACGCCCAGCCTGTCCATCAGACTGGACACCGAAGGACCGCCGAAGCGGCGCATGAGGTCATCCTCAAGAGAGAGGAAGAAGCGGGAAGATCCGGGCTCGCCCTGGCGCCCGGCCCGCCCTCTCAACTGGTTGTCTATACGCCGTGCCTCGTGACGCTCGGTGCCCAGAACGTGCAGCCCGCCTAGTTCCAGTGCCTGCTCTCGACGCCGTACGTAGTCCGGTTGGACCTCGGCGATCGCCGTGTAGAGCTGCGCCGAGGTGGCGTGGTAGGGGTCCACGCCGCGACCGCGCAGCAGCCTGTGGGCGGCCTTGATGGTGTCTTCTGTCAGCTCGCCGCCCAGCTTGATGTCCACGCCGCGCCCGGCCATGTTGGTGGCGATGGTGACGGCACCTGGTGCTCCCGCTGCGGCGATGATCGCCGCCTCGCGGGTGTGGTTCTTGGCGTTGAGGACTTCGTGGGGCACATTCCTCTCTTTGAGCATCGCGCTGAGGCGCTCGGATTTCTCCACGGAGGTCGTGCCCACGAGCACGGGGCGTCCTAGACGGTGGAGCTCCTGGATCTCTCCTGTGATGGCCTCCCACTTGGCCTTCTCGGACTTGTAGATGACATCTTGGTAGTCGGCGCGCCGGAAGAAGAGGGGTTCGTCGGGATCGTCGCGGTCATAGTACTCCACGATCTCGACGCCGTCCTCCTTGTGTCGCTTCTCCACCAACGACGATTCCAGGCCCCGAGCCATGTACTCCACGTTGGTGGGGAGGACGATGACGTCCAGTTCGTAGATCTTGTCCAACTCCTCCGCCTCGGTAGATGCCGTCCCTGTCATGCCCGCCAGCTTCTCGTACATACGGAAGTAGTTCTGGAGGGTGATCGTGGCCTGGGTCATCATACGGTGCCTGATGGGCACGCCTTCCTTGGCCTCGATGGCCTGATGGAGCCCTTCGCTGAGTCGCCGATCGGGCATCAGCCGTCCGGTGAATTCGTCCACGAGGACGATGCGCTGGCCCTGTCTGATGTAGTCACGGTCTTTGTGGAACAGAACCTGCGCCCTCAGCGCCTGCTCCATGTAGTGGACGTACTGGTAGTTGGCTTCGTCGTAGATGTTCTCGATGCCTGTCTCCGTCTCCACCTTGGCCAGCCCCGTCTCGGTGAGGACGACGTTACGCTCCTTCTCGTCTAGTTCGTAGTCCAGGTCGGGGCGCAGCTTGCGGGCGATACGCGCGAACCTTCTATATTCCTCCAAAGGCTCGTCAGACGGACCGGAGATGATGAGAGGCGTGCGGGCTTCATCGATCAGGATGTTATCGACCTCATCCACGATGGCATAGTGCAGCTCGCGCTGGACGCGGCTCTCGAGGGAGTAGGCGAGGTTGTCGCGAAGGTAGTCGAATCCGTACTCGTGGTTGGTCCCGTAGGTGATGTGGGCCTGGTAGGCCTCCTTCCGGGGCACCGGGCGCAGATACTTGAACTCGCCCCGAGTGTGATCTGGATCGTAGACGAAGGCTTTGCCTTCACCCTGCTGGAGAAGACCTGTCGTCAGGCCCAGGAGGTGGTAGATGGGACCCATCCACTGGACATCGCGGCGAGCCAGGTAGTCGTTCACCGTCACCAGGTGGGCTCCGCGTCCGGTTAGGCCATTGAGGTACAAAGGCAAGGTAGCCACCAGGGTCTTGCCCTCGCCGGTCTTCATCTCCACTACCTTGCCCTGGTGGAGCAAGATGCCGCCCAGGATCTGGACGTCGAAGTGACGCATGGAGGTGGTTCGCTTGGAGGCTTCCCGGGCGGCCGCAAAGGCCTCTGGCAGCACGTCGTCCAGAGACTCGCCGGCGTGTAGCCTGTTGAGGAACTCAGCGGTTCCGTCCCGCAGCTGCTGGTCCGTAAGGTCCTTGAAGCGAGGTTCGAGCTCGCCGACCTCATCGACCAGCGGTTGCAGGCGGTCTAGTTCCTTGGCGTTGGGGTCACCTGCAAACCTGGATACCAGTTTGAGCACGGCTATACACTCTCCATCTTGCCGCTGCCATCCGGGCCGTCACCCGTCAGAGGGCAGATCGACCATTGCCACGTAGTGCCTGATCGCTTCAATCGAGCTGCCAGGATCCCTGAAAAGAAAACGCCCGAAAGGTTTCTTTCAGGCATTCCAGTTCCGTCCGGGGTGTGCCGACCAGCAACCCCAGGCTCTCTAGGGCGACTAGGAGTAGGGGGTTAGCGACGATACCTGCGATTTGAAGATCATCAACCGCGGCGGATCTCACGGCTGAAAGAAGCACAAACAGACCCTCTCCGTGTTTCGTAGTCCAACACCCTATTATAGCACAGAAGGGGCCAAGAGAGCAACAGACGCCTGCGGGTGAGCTTCGACAGCGTGACCCCTCCTCCTGACACTTCTCTCTGTGTGCTGACCAGAGGCCGGTTGACAGCACTCTCGGAATTCGATAGACTGGCCTTCAAAGAAGGGAGGGCCGCAGATCATGGGGAGAAGGTGGAAGATCGTGGTGGCTGTCCTGGCGGCGGTAGTCGTGGTGGGTGGTGTAGGGGGAGCCGCTCTCTGGCAGTACCACGAGAAACCGCAGTTCTGCGCCACCTGCCACATCATGCAACCCTATCTGGACTCGTGGCAGGCATCTGACCTGGGAGCCAACTACCACGGGCAGTACGACGTGGAGTGCCTGGACTGTCACGTGCCGACCCTTGAGCAGCAGGTGCGCGAATTGGTGGTGTACGTCCAGGGCGACTACGACGTACCTCTCAGGGAGCTGAAGTACCCCATGGAGGACTGCCTCCAGTGCCACGAGCATGGCAGCTACGAGGAGCTCGCTGAGAGAACCGCCCATTTCGAGTCGGTCATAGGGGCCAACCCTCATAACTCCCACTACGGGGAGATGGAGTGCCGTCTCTGCCACAAGATGCACAAGGAGTCCGAAGACTACTGCGCGCAGTGTCACGCCTGGGGGTGGACGGTTCCGTAGAGGACCCTATGGCGTCTGGGCGGTCAGGAACTTGCGGATCGAGGGGAGGGCCTGGTGAAACTGGGCCCTTCTCCTGTTGTTTCTCTACAGGGAACGGTAGCCTTGGCTGCTGGACTCGCGTGTACCATTCTGGTACAATGTGAAGCAGGAAAGAGCGATGGGTGAGCCCAAGGCCAGGCAAACAGAGCAGGCCAAAACGGAACGCGACAAGGCGCGCTCAGAGCTGGCTGTTCTGCTGAAGCAGCACCAGGAGGAGATCGCCACGGCCTGGGCGGAGAGAATCCGGGGTCTGGCAGACTCCTCGTACGGAGATCTTCCCCTGGAGGAGGTGCGCTCGCTGACATTGCGGGGAGTGCAGGCGATGGCGGACAGCCTGGAGGCAGGTTCCCTTGTCGTTCTGGATGAGTACCTTGCGGGTCTGTGCCCCGTGGACAGTGAGACGGTCCCCGATGCCTCTGCCCTGACCGAGGCGCTGCTGCTCTGCAAGGATGCGGCCGTGCCCATCATCCGGCACGCGTGTGGTCCTGATTCCAGCACAGCCTGGGCTTTGGTCTCTGCATTGGACGCGTTTTTGCACTGGATGGTCGGTCGCCTGACGAGTGTGTGGGAGGGCGAGTCGTCGCTAATCACGAGGAATTGTATCCGATTTAGACCAGATTCCGACCACCCATCGAATGTCAACTTCCATGCTTTGACAAGCGTACTGCTTTCTGAGACAATGGGTTGGGACTGGGCGCTGTTGACTGAGCAAGGTCTGAGGTGCTCTCTAACATGCGTAAGCTCTTAGCTAGCCTGCGAATTCGCTTGCTGATTCTTGTCCTCCTCGCCGTGGTCCCGATGCTGGGCCTGGTGCTGCACAGCTATTCGGAGGGGATGCACGCGGCCACCGCAGAGGCACAGGCGAGCGCCCTGAGACTCGCGCGGCTCGCGGCCAACGATCAAGATCGTTTGACTGAGGGGGCAAGACAGCTCCTCGTCGTACTGGCTCGGCTTCCGTCGGTGCAAAAGCAGGACGCGGGCGAATGCAGCTGCTTCCTCGCCGATCTCCTGAAGAAGTATCCGCTTTATGAGAACCTGGGGGCGGCGAACCTCGACGGCGACATATTCTGCAGTGCCGTCCCATCCGCGACAAGAACCAACATGTCCGACCGCTCGTGGTTCCGGCTTGCTCTTCAAACCCGTGATTTCGTTGTCGGCGATTACATGGTGGCGCGTATCACCGGCAGGCCGACTTTGGGCACCACATATCCTGTGCTTGACGAGGCTGATGAGCCACGCGGCGTGGTTTTCGCCGGCATCGACTTGGCCTGGCTCGATAGTTTCGTCGCCGGCGCCCACCTACCGCCGGGTTCGAGCCTCACTGTCGTCGATTCCACGGGCACCATCCTCACCCGCTACCCGGACCCCGAAGTCTGGCGGGGGAAGGTGCTGCACGATTCGGTGATGGAACCCCTCCTCGCTCACTTGGAGCTGGTCAACGAGGCAGAGGGGATCGATGGCATTCCGCGTCTCTACGGGACCACGAGATTGTGCTGTCTGCCGGCGGGGGACGTTTTCGTACGCGTCGGGATTCCTACTTCGTTGGTGTACGCCGACGCCCGGCAGTTGCTGATCCGCAACCTGGCCACTCTCGCGGCAGCCAGCCTCCTGGTACTTGGCGCAGCCTGGGGAGGAGCACGCTTCTTCGTGCTGAACCCATTGAACGCCTTGCTGGGGGCCATCAAGCGCTTTAAAGCGGGCGATACGGGAGCGCGCGTCGGCGACAAGGCCGGCAGCGGGGAACTGGGCTACGTGGGCCAGGCCTTCGATGAAATGGCGGCCGCCATTGAGGAGCGCGAGTCAGAACGCGACCGCTCGGAGATGGCGCTGCGGCTCCACAGTGCCCGCGCGGAGGCCCTGGCCACCATCGCCGCCCGTCTCAACGCCGAACTCGACCCGGAGAGCGTTTTTAGCCTGGTCTGTGTGGAAACAACACGAGCCTTGCAGGTGCGCGCAGCTACAGTCAGTTTGTACGACGAGAAACTGGACACCCTTCGCATCGTCTCCCACTGCGGCCTGCCGGAGGATTCCGTCGAGGAGATCGACGCCCTGGACTGGAAAGCCTGGCTGCCACGTCTAGAAGCGGGGGAGACCGTGATCGTCCCCGACCTCCGGACCGAGCCTGGCTTGTCTGATGCGTCCCTATCTGCTGCGCTCGATATCAGGACGTTGGTGGTCACGCCGATGGTGCACGAGGGCCATCTGGTCGGCACTCTGTGCGTCTTTGCGCTGGGCGAGGTACACCGCTTTGCTGAGGGCGAGCTTGCCTTTCTGAAGGCACTCTCCGATCTTGCGGCCCAAGCCATTACCAACGCACGTCTCTACGAGGCCTTGAAAGAGGAACAGCACGCGCGCGCTGAGCTGCTGGCCAAGACCATCACCGCCCAGGAGGAGGAGCGAAAGCGCATTGCCCGGGAGCTGCACGACCAGACCAGCCAGGACCTCGCCGCGCTTATGCTGAGCCTCGACACCTGCGCCCTTTCTCTGGCTACGGGCAAGCCTGGGTCGCAGCCACATCTCCAGACCGCGAAATCTATCGCGGAGACCATGCTTGAGAATACACACCGTCTGATCAACGATCTGCGCCCTTCGCTGCTGGATGATCTGGGTTTGGCTGCGGCCATAGCATGGTATGGAGAACGGCGGCTCCAGACGATGGGGATAGCCCTGGAGTTCCAATGCGACCAGATGCAGGCCAGGCTTCCCTCGTTTCTGGAGACCGCCCTGTTCCGCATCGCCCAAGAAGCCCTGACCAACGTCGTGAGGCATGCTGATGCTTCCAGGGTACATGTGACTCTCAAAGTGGACGACCATACCGCGTTCCTGAGCGTGCGGGATAATGGCAGGGGATTTCGGGTGCCCGTCACGACGTCGGTAGACGCAGAGAGGCAAGGCCTGGGACTGCGCGGGATGAGGGAACGGGTGGCCACCCTGGGGGGCGAAATGAGTCTAGAGTCTGAACCGGGGCGGGGTACGGTCATCAAGGTTACCGTCCCTGTCCCGCCGCAGGAGAACCGTGGTGCCTGAGATCCGCCTGCTGCTTGTCGATGACCACGCCATTCTGAGTGCCGGGGTGCGTGCTCTGTTGGATTATCACGACGACATCGAGATCGTGGGCGAGGCCGGGGATGGCGCCGAGGCGGTGGAGCTCGTCCGCGACC
>DAOUEW010000184.1:0-11575 GCA_034430275.1 Anaerolineae bacterium
TGGTCCCGCCCACCGGCTCGGCGTCTCTTTGCCCCACGATCTGCGACCGGCCGTCCAGTACGTGGGTGAAGACCTTGTACCGTTGCTCGATGGTCTTGGACGCCTGCCAGAACAGGGTCAACTGGAGGATGTCACCGGCCTCTACCTCAGAGCTGGAGATGCTGTAGCCCAGCAGGGCTATCTCGTCGCCAAGCAAGAGATCGAGGGGATGCTGGATCTCTGCACTGACCTCGGCCTCAGGCACAGCATAGACGTCCAGACGCACGTTGCCGAACCACGAATCCATAGCCTTGAAGGTCCGCTCATCCAGCCAACCCTCGATGAAGCGGCCGGGGTCGCTCTCCTCGGTGCCCCAGAAGAGCACGTAGAGGTGACGGTGCTGGGCCACGATCCGCCCCAGGGTCTCCTCGGTCTTGGCCTGGTCCAGGGGGCGCTGGCCCGGCAGAGGATAGACGGGCAGGTCTCCCTCGTAGTAATAGGAGAAGATGTCCATCTGGCCCGGGGCGTTCAGGATGATGGCATCGCCCTCTCGTCCTGCGGCGGTGATGTAGGAGATCATGCCCCGGTAGTCGTCGCGGGCGTACCGCTCGTCGAAGTAGTAGTTCTTCAGCGCCGGAACGCTCGCGGCGATGACGGACAACAGGAGAGCAGCGGTGAGGGCGTAGCGGATGATGGTGGCGACCTGGAGTCCCGGCGGGGCCCCGGCTTCGTCCGCCAGCCACTCTGCGCCTACTCCCCTGGCCAGCAAGAGATAGAAAGCGGGCGTGACCAGGAGCAGGAACTTGGGATCGTATGCCGGGCGGCTGAGAGACAGGACGTACATCGTCAGAATAGGTAGACAGAGGTACAGCAGAGTGAAGGCCAGAGCGGCTAGGCGCGGTCGCGAGAGGAGGTGGGGTAGACCTGGTCGGTTCTGTCCTGGAGCCCAGAAGACGAAGGGTAGAGCACCCACCAGCAGCAACAGGCCGAAGGCGAGCACGACGGGGGTGGTCCCCTGGTCCACCGAAAGGCCTAGACTGAAGATGCGGAGCAGTTCCTGCACCAGGAAGGAGAGGCTGAAGGACTCGCTGACGGCGGGCCAGGTGGTCAACTGCCCGCCTGCCAGGTTGAGCCAGGGCAGGTAGAGGGCCACGATGGTTAGCTGGGCGCCAACCCAGACGGCCAGGGTTCGTAGACGGCGAAGGGGTGGATAGACGATCATCGCCAGTGCGTAAGAGAGGTTCGTCACCAGGGGCACGGTGAAGGCGAAGTAGTGGGTGTGCAGCGCAGCCGTGGTGAAGCAGACGTACAAGCCGGGGAACAAGAGAAGCCTTGACCGGTCACGCCCGGTTTGGACCCACGTCCTCAGTGCTTTCACGAAGAACAGGACGGCCAGGGCCGCCCACAGGGAGACCAGGATGTACATCCTGGTCTCCTGGGAGTAGTAGATCTGGAAGGACGACGAGGCAGCCAGGAGCGCGGCTATGGATGCCGTGCGGCGAGAGAACAGATCCCGTCCCAGCAGGTAGGTGGCGAGAACGAGCGCTGTGCCGGCCAGTGCGGACAAGGATCGCAGGGCCAGCTCGGTGTTGCCGAAGAGGCCCACCCAGAAGTGCAGGAGATAGTAGTACAGTGGAGGGTGGATGTCGTGGGAGGCGTCCCGGGTGATGGTGGACAGGCTCCGCAAGGCCAGAGCGGCGCTGTTCCCCTCATCCGCCCAGAGGCTCTGTCCATCGAGGCGGTAGAAGCGCAGAACCAGCGCCAGGAGCAGGATCAGGCCCAGGATCAGCCACTCAACCCAGGCTTGCCTTTGCTTCATCCTGGAGATCCTCTATGCGCCCAGTGCTGCCACAGTATATAGAGGATGGAGACTACCAGGCAAGCGAGGACTGAGCACGAGAGGCCGCGCCGGACCAGAAAAAGAGGACTATGGCGCACGATCAGACCGTCGATGGCAACCTGGCCACCGCCTTGTGTCGAGTCCGCTACGGTCAGGCGCGCCTCGTGGGTGCCCTCGGGGAGGCCGCCGACCAGGAGCATCTCGGTGGCGCACGAGGTCTCAAGAGCGCTGAGGTCCAACTGTGTGCGCTGCCCGTCGACGACCACCTCCAACTGGCCCGAGGTGACACGGCACACCGGCACCAGACTCAGATCGGTGCCCCAGAAGACGAAACTCAGGCTGTCGCCTGGATTTGCACTGGCCCGGTAAGCGCCCAGCACCGCATCGGCGTCTGCCACGTCCTCCCAGGCCCCCTCGTAGCGCAAGGCCCAGTGATCCTCTTGATGGTAGCCCAGCCCCAGGACGGGCTGTGCCGTGGCCTGTTCCTTCAAGGCATAGTACACCGGATGAGGGGAGAAGTCGGGCTCCATCATGCGGAAGTAGTAGAAGGCCTGGTCCTTCTCGTAATCGCCCGGCCTCTTGAAGAACCAGTAGCTCATCACGCCCATCCACGGCCACTCCATTTGGGCCCGCTGGTAGGCCCCGGCCGAATACGCGGCCTGGAGCTCCTCGCTGACCCGGCCGTAGTAGGGAAAGCCATCGAAATCACGAGGTAGCGCGTTCCAGCCGACCTCGGAGGCCCAGATGGCCTTGTTCGCGTCGCCATTCTGGACCATCAACTCGCGGATCAGCAGCACCCGGGAGAAGTTAGCGCGGTCCGGACTTGCGCGCCGGTCGGTAGGCCCGTTCCAGAGGCCGTAGCCCTGGACCGACAAGATGTCAAAGTAGTCCCTAGCCCCGGCGTCGTACATCCGTTGCAGGAAGATCAAGTCCTCCAGGTTGCTCTCCGTCCTCTCCGTGGTGGGCGCCAATCCTGCGGACAGGATGACGGCTTCGCTGTCCGCCTCCTTGGCCCGCTGGTATGCCACCTTGAGCAGCTCGGTGTACGCTTCAGGATCGACGGCAGCCTCGCCCCATTCGGGATAGATGTTGGGTTCGTTCCAGATCTGGTAGTACTTGATCCGCCCCTTGTAGCGGCTGACCACCGCGTAGACGAAGTCGCCGTAGTCCGCATAGTTGTCGGGGGGTGCCAGTGTCCCCAGCTCGTTTCCGGCCGCCCGAGTCCACGCCGGTGGATTGTCGAGGCGGGCGATGATGCCCATCCCGTACTCCTCAGCCAGGTCCACTATGTGATCATACTTCTCCCACGAGGAGACGTCGCGACCTTCGCGGTGATCCTGAAACACACCCTTGCCCTCGATCTCGATGTCCTCCCAAGGGAACTCTTGCCTGATCCACTTGAACCCGGCCTCGCTGATCAGCCGGAGAGTACGGTGGATCTTCCAGTCGTCCACCTCTTGCTCGAGGAAGGTGTTGATGCCATAGGGGTTCATCCCTGTGTAGGCAACCGGTGCGTAGGGCTCGACGTCCAATGTGGGTGTCTCTATCTTGATCAGCAGCAGAGCGCCCAGCCCTTTGATCTGCTCCACCAGCTTCTGCTCGCCCGTCCAGTAACGCAGAGCGCTGGGGAGCGCACCCCACAAGTAGGCCCCAACGACGCAGGCGAGGAGGAAGAACAGGAGCACCATATAGAGGAGACGTCTCTTGTGAGACACGACCAAACATCCTTTCGCCAAATGATGCGACCATTATACCCTTCCGGCTCGCGGAGTCGCAAGCAGTCGTGCCGCGCTGGCAGTATTCCTCAACGAGACGCACCCGCTCGGGGGAATCCGCGCATTTGCCGGCCGCGCAACCTTAAACTTCTGTGCTTGCAGCGTGGGACACGCCCGGCTCGGCGCCCGGACTCCGCAGGCCGTACGGCGGTCGAGGGCATCTTGGATTCGAGATGTAGTGGTATCGTGCAGGCTGACGGTACTACATATCGGGCGGTAGATAGAGGTGAGCGGTGGCGATGGTGGGAGATGGTGTATGGAATGCCGTGGGGGGAACTTGACGGGAATGGCCATATTGTGGTATAATGTTTATTTGGCATTGCGAGATCGCTCGCAAATATCACTTGAGGGGGTGTATCGCTCCATGGCTGAAGACAGAGAGCCTTCATCTGCCGGCCGCAATCCCGGAGACCCGAGAGGGACAGCTCCAAGCGCGCAGAGAACTCTATTCGATCTTGAGTCTACGACGATCGCTGACTCCCGGCATTCCGGGGATAGGCGCAAGAGCTATGCCCGCATAACCGAAATCCATCCCCTTCCTCGGCTCATCGACGTTCAGGTACGCTCCTTCGACTGGTTCAAAGAGGATGGGCTGCGCGAGCTATTCGAAGAGACCTTCCCCATCAAGAGCTATAATGGCAAGATGAAGCTCGAGCTCCTCGACTATCGGTTCGAGGAGGCCCCCTACAGCGAGCAGGAATGCCGGGTCATGGACATGACGTATTCGGCTCCTCTCCACATTAGGGCCGCGCTGGTCAATGAGCAAGGCGAGCGACTCGAGCAGGACGTGTACATGGGGAATTTCCCCTTGATGACCAACAACGCCACCTTCATCATCAATGGAGCCGAGCGAGTGGTCGTCAGCCAGTTGATACGTTCGTCGGGCATCTATTTTACCGTTGAAGAGGATCGTAAGAGCGGCAGACAGCTCTGTATGGCCAAACTCATCCCTTCCAGGGGGGCCTGGCTGGAGTTCGAGACCACCAAGAAGAACGTGATATCGGTCAAGGTAGACCGCAAGCGTAAGATTCCGGTCACGGTGCTCTTGCGGGCCCTGGCCGCCGTCTCGGCAGGGGATGAGGATACGCTCGAGGGAAGGCTTAGCGAGGGCAGCGACGAGGAGCTTCATGCGCTTTTCGAGCACTGTGACAACATGCCCGAGCGGGGCTACCTGGAGGCCACCATCGACAAGGACCCCACCAAGAACGCAGAAGACGCGGTGGTGGAGTTCTTCCGGAGAATGCGGCCCGGAGATCCTCCCAACCTGGACAACGCCAAGAGGTATCTGGAGTCCCTCCTGTTCAACGCTCGCCGCTACGATCTGGCCAAGGTGGGGCGGTACAAGCTGAACAAGAGACTGGAACTGTCCTTCCCACTCGACCAGTTGACTTTGACCAAGATGGATCTGGTCAAGGTGGTGGAGCGGATCATTCTCATCAACAACGGCGTTGACGGTGCGGACGACATAGACGACCTGGGCAACAGAAGGGTGAAAACCGTCGGCGAACTGATCCAGAATCAGTTGCGCATCGGATTCCTGCGTATGGAACGTGTGGTCAAAGAGCGCATGAGCACCAAGGACCCATCGCAGATCACCCCTCTGACCCTGATCAACATCAGACCCGTCGTGGCGGCGGTCAGGGAGTTCTTCGGGGGCAGCCAACTCTCCCAGTTTATGGACCAGACCAATCCGTTGGCCGAGCTTACCCACAAGCGGCGTCTCTCGGCTCTGGGTCCCGGGGGCTTGCGACGAGAGCGGGCTGGGTTCGATGTGCGTGACGTGCACGACAGCCACTACGGGCGCATCTGCCCCATAGAGACGCCTGAGGGCCCGAACATTGGGCTCATTGGTTCACTGGCCACGTATGCCGAGATCAACGAGTATGGCTTCATCGAGACGCCCTACCGCAAGGTGATCAACGTCATTCCCAACGACTTCCACACTCTGGTGGGCAAGACTCTGCGCGAGGATGTTACCGACCCTGAGTCGGGGGAGCTCGTGGCCACGGCCGGGACCTTGATCAGTCCTGCGGTGGCGGAGTTGATAGTTGAGCTTCCTCTCGATCAGGTGGCTATTCGCCCCATCGCCACGCGCGACATCGTGTACATGCCGGCCGACGAGGAAGAGAAACACGTCATCGCTCAGGCCAACGCCAAGCTGGATGACAATGGCTCGCTGGTAGAGGATCGGATCTCGACACGGAGCCGGCGGGAGTACCTGATAGAGCCCGCGGACCAGGTGGACTACATGGACGTGTCGCCCAAGCAGATCGTGAGCGTGTCCGCCGCGCTGATCCCGTTCCTGGAGCATGACGACGCCAACCGTGCCCTGATGGGCTCCAACATGCAGCGGCAGGCAGTGCCGCTCATCGTGCCAGAATCTCCCTCCGTCGGCACCGGCATAGAGCGCCAGGCCGCACTGGACTCCGGTCAGGTCGTGATTGCGCTGGAGGCTGGCCAGGTAGCCAGTTCCACGTCGACCGAGATCGTGGTCGAAGGCAAGAGTGGATCCCGGACGTACCCGCTACGTCGTTACAACCGTTCCAACCAGGGCACCTGCATCGACCAACGGCCCATAGTTCGCAAGGGAGACTACGTACAGAGGGGAGATGTTCTGGCCGACAGCTCTTCCACGGAGAGCGGAGAACTGGCGCTGGGTCAGAACGTGCTCGTAGCCTTTCTGTCCTGGGAGGGACACAACTTCGAAGATGCGGTGGTCATCAGCGAGAGTCTGGTGCGCCAGGACAAGTTCTCTTCGGTGCACATCGAGAAGCACGAGATACAGGCGCGAAGCACCAAGCTGGGGCCCGAGGAGATCACTCGTGACATACCGAACGTGGGTGAGGAGGCCCTGAAGAATCTCGACGAAGAGGGGATCGTTTGCATTGGCGCTGAGGTCAATCCTGGGGACGTACTGGTAGGCAAGATAACCCCCAAGGGCGAGACAGATCTGACCCCGGAGGAGAAGCTGCTGCGGGCCATTTTCGGAGAGAAGGCCCGGGAGGTCAGAGACTCGTCTCTACGCCTGCCTCATGGCGAGCGGGGCAAGGTCGTGGACGTCAGAACCTTCACGCGGGACGACAGTCACGACCTGCCTGCTGGCGTCGAGAAGCTGGTGCGGGTGAGCACCGCGCACCTGTCCAAGGTGACTGAGGGCGACAAGATGGCCGGGCGCCACGGCAACAAGGGCGTAATCTCCAAGGTTGTGCCCATCGAGGATATGCCTTTCATGGCGGACGGAACTCCCATCGAGATCATTCTCAACCCTCTGGGTGTCCCTAGCCGCATGAATATCGGACAGATCCTGGAGACCCACCTGGGTTGGGCTGCGGATCGCCTGGGCTTCAGGGCCATGTCCCCTGTCTTCGACGGCGCGGATGAGGAAGAGATCACCGCCGAACTGGCTCGCGCCTGGCTGATCGATTGGGCCTGGAAGAAAGCGTCCGAGCAGGCCTGGGAATGGTTGAGAGACCAGGAGTACGAGTTCGAGCAGTTGAGCGACGACCGGGAAGCTCGTTCCCTCTACTTGACCCACTGGCTGGGAGAGAGTGGATACGATCTCGAACGGTTGCTATCCGACGACATGTATGCCCGGCGCAGCGTCTTGGCTCAGACACTGACGGAATTGGGGTACGACCCGCAGCAAGTGCTCGTTTTCGAGGACGACACGAGCGCCTACGCGGACAAGCAGGAGGCCGACAACCTCGCTCACCGCACGTGTCTGCGCCTGTGGATGCAGGAGCTCGGCTTCCCGACGGACGAGCTTGAGGACCACGAACTGGGGGAGGCAGCAGGGAAAGTCAGCCTGGAGACGGGCCAGCCTATTCCGACGTGGGGCAAGATGGTTCTCCACGACGGGAAGACCGGCGAGCCTTTCGATCAGCCGGTGACGGTGGGGATCATCAGCATGATGAAGCTGGCCCATTTGGTGGAGGACAAAGTCCACGCCCGATCCACAGGCCCCTATTCCCTCGTTACTCAGCAACCGCTGGGTGGTAAGGCTCAGTTTGGCGGGCAGCGCTTCGGCGAGATGGAGGTCTGGGCTCTGGAAGCGTACGGTGCGGCTCACACGCTACAGGAAATGCTCACTGTGAAGTCCGACGACGTGACAGGTAGAGTCCAAACCTACCAGGCGATAGTCAAGGGCCAGAAGCACGGTCCACCCGGAATACCCGAGTCCTTCCGCGTACTGGTCAAGGAGTTCCAGAGTCTAGGGCTTGCTGTCGAGGTCATCGACAAGGCTGGCAAGCGGTATGAATTCGGCAAGGATGACGGAGTGGACAGGGATTCGCGGCTGCGTCTGGAGCCGGGCTTTCCAAGCGAGTTACGTGTTTGACGTACAGAAAGAAAAGTGATATAATTAGAATTTGCACATCAGAATCCACTACTGAACGGTCGTCCGTCGAGAACATTGTTGATCGATAACGGAACGGGAGAAGCAAATTGCCGACCGTAAACCAACTGGTCAAGAGAGGTAGAAAGCAGAGAGCCAAGAGAAGCTCAGCGCCGGCGCTGCGCTATCGACATAATGCCCTTCGCCAAAGAACGATGAAGGATGACAAGGGGTCTCCTCAGAAGAGAGGCGTCTGTACCCTGGTCAGGACAATGACGCCGAAGAAACCCAATTCGGCCCTGCGCAAGATAGCAAGGGTCAGGCTAACCAACGGCATAGAGGTAACGGCATACATCCCCGGTGAGGGTCATGGTCTTCAAGAGCACTCCGTGGTCTTGGTCCGCGGAGGGCGTGTGAAGGATCTGCCTGGGGTGCGCTACCACATTGTCCGTGGTGCCTTGGATGCCTCTGGCGTAGAAGGACGAATGCGTGGTCGGTCCAAGTACGGCACCAGGCGTCCGAAGAAGAGGATCTGAACCTTCCCGTTGAGATGCACTTGAGCTGTCTCAACTAGTAGGGATTAAGGTACGATGCAAGTCTGGAATCGTACCTGCCGAGGAGGCTTTCAAAGAGACTAGAGGCCGGAAAAGGCTAGTCTCTTTGAATGTGTGGGGACTAAGTGCCCGTTTTCAAGTCATCTTCTGAACAGAAGGGTCAAATACTCGCGAAACGCGGTCCCCCTGGATAGCCCAGGGCCAGCCCAGGGCTGTACGCAGGGGGCGAGGGCTTTGCAGGCACGCTGTTGCATAGGCCCTCGGCCCCGTTTTTATTGGGTGAATGGAGGGAACAGATGCCGAGGCGCTACAGACCGCCACGTAGAGAGGTGCAACCAGATCCGAAGTACAACAGTGAGTTGGTGGCCAGATTCATCAACCGCTTGATGAACCGGGGCAAGAAGAGCCTGGCTACGAGGATCATGTATGACGCCTTCGACATAATGGAGGAGCGGACTCACAGGAACCCGTTGGAGGTCTTTAACCAAGCGGTGGAGAACGCCACTCCCATACTGGAGGTCAAGCCTCGACGCGTTGGGGGGGCGACCTATCAGATACCGGTCGAGGTGAGACCAGAGCGTCGCACCTCCTTGGCCATAAGGTGGCTGATTCGATCGGCGCAGAGTCGGAAGGGTCGACCTCTCGCCGAGCGGCTGGCCGACGAACTCATGGATGCTGCCCGTAGCACAGGCTCGACTGTGAAGAAGAAGGAAGATACCCACAAGATGGCGGAAGCCAACAGGGCTTTTGCCCACTATCGCTGGTAGCTGGAGTGGAAGATGCCTCGCGAGTATCCCCTGGCGAGGACGCGGAACATCGGAATAATCGCTCATATCGACGCCGGGAAGACGACGATCACCGAGCGCATCTTGTTCTACACCCAGAGGATCCATCGCATGGGGGAAGTCCATGACGGCACCACCACCATGGACTGGATGGCCCAGGAGCGAGAGCGAGGTATCACCATCACGGCAGCCGCTACCAGTTGCTATTGGCTGGGTCACCAAGTCAATATCATTGATACCCCGGGTCACATAGATTTTACAGTAGAAGTACAGCGTTCCCTCCGGGTCTTGGACGGAGGGATCGTTGTGTTGGATGGAGTGGCCGGGGTGGAGCCACAGTCCGAGACGGTGTGGCACCAAGCCGATCGGTACGGCGTGCCCCGTATCTGTTTCATCAACAAGATGGATCGGCCCGGTGCCGACTTTGGGCACGCGGTAGAGACGATCAGAGACCGTCTGGGAGCCGAGCCGGTGGCAGTCCAGATCCCCTTGGGCAGCGAGGAGAAGTTTGAAGGGACCGTGGATCTGATCACCGGCAAGGCACTGGTATGGGCTGACGAAATGGGAACTCGCCAGGAGGAGGTGGACGTACCTCCCTACATGGAGGAGGAAATAGCGCGGTATCGGGACGTGCTCCTGGAGAGCTTGGGTGAAGTGGACGATGCCATGGCCACGGACTACCTGGAGGGAACGAATGTCCCCGTCGAGGAGATACGGCGGGCCCTGAGAGAGGCGACGCTCCACTCCAAGTTGGTACCGGTGTTCTGTGGCTCTGCCCTCCGCAACAAGGGCATCCAGCCTCTCTTGGATGCAGTAGTCCACTATCTACCCTCGCCTCTGGATGTACCGCCCATGGAAGGGGTCAACCCGGAGACAGGAGAGACGGAGATACGCCACGTAGATGAGGAAGGGCCCTTCTTTGCCTTGGCCTTCAAGATCGCCTCCGACCCATACGTGGGCCGATTGGCTTATGTGAGAGTGTACTCGGGGACGCTGAAGACGGGTTCACGGGTCTTCAACTCCACCAAGGAGCGCAAAGAGCGAGCGGGCCGTCTCTTGCGTATGCACGCCAATCGTCAGGAGGATATCGATGCGGTCTACGCCGGAGACATCGCTGCCGTCATCGGCCTGAAGCAGACGTTCACAGGCGACACCCTGTGCGACGGCGATGCTCCCATCATTCTGGAAGCTATCAAGTTCCCCGAGCCGGTCATCTCCGTGGCCATCGAACCTCGCACTCAGGCAGATCAGGAGAAGATGCACGAAGTTCTAGACCGGCTGGCGGAGGAGGATCCTACCTTCCAGGTACGCGTGGACAGAGATACGGGTCAGACCCTGATCTCCGGCATGGGGGAGCTGCACCTGGAAGTCCTGGTGGATCGGATGCTGCGGGAGTTCCACGTCTCGGCGAATGTGGGAAAACCGCAAGTGTCGTACCGAGAGACGATCACCATACCTGTTCGGGCGGAGGGCCGCTATATCCGCCAGACGGGTGGTCACGGCCAGTATGGGCACGTCTGGCTGGAGATGGAACCCCTCACCAAAGGGTCTGGCTACGTGTTCGAGAACGAGATATCGAACGGCAAGGTTCCCAAGGAGTTCATTCCCGCCGTCGATCAGGGTATTCAAGAGGCCATGGAGAGCGGGGTGTTGGCAGGTTACCCCGTTGTGGACATCAAAGTGAAGTTGGTGGATGGTTCGTTCCACGAGGAGGATTCGTCCCCGCTCGCATTCAAGATAGCAGGGTCGATGGCCTTGAAGAACGGAGTCCAGCGAGCCAAACCGATTCTGCTGGAACCGATCATGAACGTGGAGGCGGTTGTATCTGAAGATTTCGTGGGCGAAGTGATGGGGGATCTCAACTCCAGAAGGGCCCAGATAGAGGGGCTGGAGGCCCGAGGCAGCCTGCAGGCTGTGAGGGCTCACGCTCCTCTGGCCGAGATGTTCGGCTACGCCACTGCTCTGCGTTCGCTGACGCAGGGCCGTGGGACGTTCACCATGGAATTCGACTACTACGCTGAGGTACCGAAGCCGTAGTCCGAGCGCGGGCGCGGATTTTCGGTCGCGGGCGAGAGAGTGTGTGTTGTGGATAGCGCCTCTTGGCCCCAGTAGGTTCGGTCCGGCTGTCGGAAGCGGACAACCGTTTCAGGAAATAAGGAGGTCTGACAGTATGTCGAAGGAGAAGTTTGTAAGGGACAAGCCGCACGTGAATGTGGGGACGATCGGGCACGTAGATCATGGGAAGACCACATTGACGGCAGCGATGACGAAGGTTTTGAGTTTGAAGGGATTAGCGGACTATCGGGCGT
>DAOUEW010000185.1:0-14791 GCA_034430275.1 Anaerolineae bacterium
TTGTATGAGGATATCCAGATGCGAGACATCTATGGGCTGACCAACGAGCAGATAGCCACGAGGGCCCTGGTGGGGATTGGCGGTGGTGTCCTCGCCGCGGGTGCGGGCTTGACAGTTGCCGCAATGGTGGGTGCCCCCGCTGTAGTAGCTGCGGCGGCTGGAATCATGGCGGCCGTGGCGGTGCAGGCGGCCTGGGACTGGTGGGTTGCGCCACGCCTCTTCAGGTGGGGCGCCTTGTATGGACCTTATGAGCCCAGGCCAACCGTGATGACCAGCGCCAATAGACTCAAGCTACTCAGCCCGTAGCCCTAACTGAGGGGGTAAGCGTCATGACTGCACCAGATCCCGATATTGCCGATGCCTGTGTTGTGTTCCTCGCTACGTTCGGTGTGGGGTCAGCCTTCTTTGGCTACGGATTGTCCATACGTTTGGGTTACTACAAGCGGTACTTCCTGGTGCAGGGGCCAGCTCCTCTCTTCGGGCCGGCCAACTATCACTTCATGATACTGCTCGGCGCGATCCTGATCGTCCTCGGGGTTGCCATGTTGCCTGGAGATGTGGAGACCAGGCAGGATCTGCTCTTGTATGGCTTCGGCTCCGCCCTCATCCTGGCCTTCATTGTGGGCTTCTGGCAGCCCTGGTGGCTGAAGCCGAAGTGGATCAGGCACCTTAAGGAGAACCACCCGGACATCTACCCTTTCTTGCGGGAGGCCGCCCAGGAGGAGGTGGGCACCGACCAGGAGAAGGCTGAGGAGTGGGCCAGCAAGATGGACACGGTGGAGACTCAGAACGAGTGGGTTGCGGAGGTGCGGAAGCGGCTGGGCATGCCGGACCCCAGGACCACTGAGGCCACTGAGGACGAGTGAAGAGTGTCCAAAGGGCGTGTCATAGACATACTAGCTCCCCGTTTCTGGAGGAGAACGTCGTGACCCGAGTCAGTTCATCAGCGAGGCCTGGCAAGCTTGCTGAGTCTCACATACCCAACAGAGCACAACCTGGCGGTAACAGAGACACACGCAGAATGGTGGCGCACCCTCGAAAGGGGAAAGAAGAATGAGAATCAAAGCACTGGCATCCGTGGCCCTCTTCCTCGGTCTTCTGCTTTGCGCTTCTGTCGCTCTCGCGGCGTTCTACCCCGAGGAAAGCGTAGGCATTGGCAACACCGATACCTGGGTCATGAACGTCCACGAGACCCTGGACGCCAACGTCGTCGCCTCCTTCCTCGACCGCGACGGCTACGCTGCCTCATACGTGGAAGAGACCATCGCACCCCTCTGGAACACCAGTTTCGCACCCTCCGATTCCGGCGTGGACAGCGGCTGGCTGGGCTCCATGACCATCGATTCCCTGCGCCCTATCGTAGCCGCTGTGGAAGTCCACTGGGAGGACATCCCCCGAGGCGATGGGTACAGCGCCGTTGGCTACATCGACGCGGCCCAGGGGGGCCACGAGATCTTCTTCCCCGGCCTCTCCAAGACCGGATACTGGAGAACCATAACCACCATTCAGTGCCTGGACACCCAGGACTGTCACGTCTTCATGACCTACCGCGACCGCGATGGCACTGCCATCACCGGCAGTCCCTTCGAGGACACTATTCAGCCCTTCTCCCAGGAGACCTACGACCCCTGGGACCCCACTCTCAACCCCAACATCCCCGAGCAGCAGTACACGCCTTCACCCTGGTATGGCAGCCTCCAGGTCACTTCCACCCAGGAGATCGCAGGGGTGGCCCGCACCCACTGCCGCAAGGGACACGCCTCGGCCTACAACTCCTGCTTCGCCGGGACCGACACCACCCTCTACTTCCCCTCTCTCAACAGAAGGAACTTCGATGATTGGTCCGGCCAATCGGACTGGTCCAATCTCAGCGTGCAGAATACCAACGCCTTCGGTATCACCATCTACGTCAACTTCTACGAACGCGACGGAAGCCTGGAACTCGCTCTCTCAGAGAACCTCGATCCCTACGAGTCTGTGACCTACAACATGAAGACTGATGCGAGGTTCGAGAACATGGTCAACCCGTTCAGCGGCAGTGCGGTGGTCACCTCCACCTATCCCATCGTGGGTTCGTGCAGCGGGATCCGCGTGCCCCTGAATGGCGTGTCATCTGCCTACACGGCAGTCACCGAAGGCTCCTCCGAACTGGCCTTTCCCATAGCCTATCGGGTCAAGGAAGGAAGCACCTGGCGCATGTACTCTGGGGTCGTGATTCAAAACCCCGATCCTGAAAACGAGATCACTGTCCACGTCCGGTGGTTCTACTATGACCAGCAGGAAGAGTTCCAGACAATAGAGTTCGACGATGACATACCCGCCAATGGCTCCCACGGCTACAACACACGCTACGGTGGTCAGACCCCCGGTGGTGCCGCGACACTCGAGCCTCTCGAAGACACCTGGAGCGGCACGGTGGTCGTGACTACCACCAGCCCACTGGGCATAACGGGCTTGGCCCACAACACCGCCAAGTACACCACCTCCAAGTGGATGACCAACTATAACGGCATCCCGGTAGAGTAGCTCGGGCCTGGGGCCTTGGGTCCCATTCCATCCTCGCCGCCCAGGCGGCCCGGCTTCTGAAGGTCTTCCCCTCCCTCGATGGGAGGGGATTGAGGGGAGGGTGAACCGCTCCCCTCACCCCCACCTCCACTCCTCCCCCCTCGAGGGGGAGGAGGCTCGCAGCGGCTTGTAGTATGCGCTTTGGCGCATGCTGAAGGGCAAGACCCCCCTGCGAGGCCGATTCGCAGGCTGGACCCGGGAAAGCATCCTGAGTAGTCGCCGAGCAGCGCATCGAACCCTGCCGCTTGCTCAGCCGTTGGGCAGTAGGCCAGTCCGACCCGCATGCTTCGATACGCCCTTCGGCCCACTCAGCATGCTACATCGGCGACACGCGCTCCCGACCCCGACTGAGCCCGGTCGAAGGGGATACGTCCTGAGCTCGTCGAAGCCTGCCCTGAGCCCAGTCGAAGGCGACGCGGGCCGTGCTCACCTTCACTGCAACCCTCCCTCGACGAGCGGGTGAAGACAAAGAAAGCTCCCCCGTTGCCGAGGGAGCTTTCGCTTTGTCGCCTAATCGAACCGGGGCCGCCCATCGGGCACCACACGCGTGCCCGGACAGGCCGGTCGGCTCGCGATGCGGCCCGATCCTACGGTGCGTACTTGATGGTCACGAAGTCGGACCCGGTACCCTTGCCTCCACTACCGCCCACGACGTAGACGTTGCCGGTGGTGGGGCACACTCCTACCGCATTCCCCTGGTCGAACGCGTTCCCAGGTCCATTGTAGCGGTTCGCCCACTTGTGGCCGCCACCAACCCCCTTGGCAAGTATGTGCAAGTCCCCACTCGTGGCAGCCCTCGAGCTGAAGCCGGTCACGTAGACCCTCTTGTTCTCGACTTCGATGTCGTTGGGCACATCGTTTTGCCCTAGTTGGAAACCCCAGCGCCTCACCCACTTCTGCACACCCTTGCGACTGTAGCGGAGGATAACGTAGTCGGCATCCCCGCGTCCGGTCACGCTGGAACCGGCGACGAATACACCCTTGCCCTCGACGTCGATGCCATAGCCGACATCCGGCCCGTTGGCATTGCCATTGTACCGCTTGGCCCACATGACGTTACCGGACCTGCTGAACCTCACGGTGACGATGTCGCAGTTCGCCGAGGTGCGGTAGCTGTAACCCGTGATGTACGGGAAATTGTAGCTATCCAGGGCGATGTCCAGGGACCCGTCGTTCTCGCTATAGCTGCTGTTCCACCGTCCCACCCAGAGTTGCTTTCCGTTCGGAGCGTACTTCACCAGGCAGTAGTCCCAATCGGTGCCGTCGCCCTTGCTGGGGCCGGTTACGTAGACGTTGTTATCGGCGTCGACGGCCACAGCCCGTGCGATGTCGCCACCGTTGCCGGGACCATCGTACCGTTTGACCCACTTCGTGGCTCCATCCGGCGCATACTTGATGGTCACGAAGTCATAGGCCGACCCCGCTCCGGTACTGAAACCGGTCACGATGATGTTCCCGTAGCTATCCAGCGCCATGTCCATGCCACCATCGTCTTTGGAGCCTGCGCTGCTATACCGCTTCACCCACTTCTGAGCACCGGAGGAGTTGTACTTGACCGTGACTACGTCGCCGTCGGTACTAGAGCCGAAGCTCCGACCGGTCACGTAAACGTTGCCATCGTCATCCACGACGATGGCTCTGGCTCCGTCCCAATCGTTTCCGGTGCCGTCGTAGCGCTTCATCCACTTCACGGCCCCGTTGGCCCCATACTTGATGACCAGGTAGTCCTCCAAAGAAGAGCCACCGTCGCTCCTGCCGGCAACGTAGACATTGCCCGACTTGTCAAAGGCCAGTGCCGCAGCCTCGTCAACCTCGTTCGCTGGGCCGTTGTACCGCTTTAGCCAGTAGCGGGTGGCGCCTGCTTCAATCGCGGGCGTGACCAAGGCCAGCAGCACGAGAGTGAAGAGAACCGCCCTCGCGGCCCGGTGCAAGCCTACCCGGAATCTGCTAGTCTTCATAGCTACCTCCCATGTAGTATCTACTCTGCTGCCCGATGCGTGAACCAGAACACAATGGAGACTCCGATACCCTATGTACTCTACCATTATACCTTACAGGGCGCAAACGCGCCAACTCAGGTTTCGAGGGTGCCACAAGATCGAGATTGGAGTCGCCATGAAGCTCATCCTCAGCCGCGCTGAGCCCGTCGAAGGACAGGCCGCACGCAGCATCGGAAGGTGAGCCACGGGGCCGGAGGGTTGGACGGCCGCGGACATGTGTATCGTGCCTCCTTCTTGGGCACCTTCGACTTCGACGCTATGCGGAAGCAGGTCTCCTTTGGCTACATAAGTACGTCTCGACGAAATGATATGGGTAGAATATGAAGAAGTAGTTAAGCAACTATGTCGATCGGATGAAAACCCTCTCCCCGCAACGCAGACCCGTCTTGCAGAACCTGAGGATGGACCTCCTATTCGGTCGTCACCCACAGCGCCCCTGCGTCGATGCCGTGACCTGCCAACCACGGCGTCCTCCGTTGACACCACGCGCTCGGGAAGTTATAATCTCCACCGTACGTGTCAGAAGGGGGAAAGACATGGAAATCGACAGGGACAGGTGCACTGGTTGCGGATACTGCTTGTTGAGCTGCCCGGTGGGGGCCATAGACTCCAATGGCTGGGCCACCCTGGACCAAGAGAAGTGCACCCGCTGCGGAATCTGCGCGACTGTCTGTCCCAACGATGCCATCGCGGGCGACGTAACCCCCACCAAATCCGTGCCCCAGTACGAGCCGGCCTATGACGCAGCCATCATCGGCTCCGGAATCGGTGGTCTGATGACCGCGGCAGCCCTGGCCAGGGAAGGGCGGCGCGTGGGCGTTTTCGAGAAGCTCTCCTTCGTCGGCGGACGTTACACCGAGATAGACTACCGTGGTTATGCCGTGACCACCGGCGCGTGGACGTCCCTTGGACCGAAGTCCAATATCGGAGCGTTCCTTGAGGAAGTGGGAGCCCAGGTGGAGTACGTCAGCCTCCGCGACAAGGGCTGCCACCAGCAGTTCACTGTCCGTTTCCAGGACGGTAGGGACTTCCCCTCCCTGCAGGCGATGCTCTCGCGCCAGGAATGGCGGTCTTACGTCCGAGCGATGGTCCGGGGCAGGAAGATGGACCTCACAGACGCCAGCACCCACGACTACGTAGAGGAACACGTCTCCAACGACGACCTCCTTTCCACCGTCAACGCCATAGCGGCCACAGCCTCCGGAGTGGACAGCGATCACTTTCCCGCCAGCGAGTACATCGTGGTCACCAAGGACACCGCCGGCGCCGGGCTCGATTTCGCATGCACGGTCGGTGGCGTGCGCAGCCTGATCCAGGCGTTGGAGAAGGTCGTCACCTCCCACGGTGGTCAGGTGTTTACAGGTGCGGAGGTCAGCCGCGTACTGCTGGAAGAGGGGAAGGCCGTGGGCGTGGCCTTGAAGAACGGCGATCGGGTCCGGGCGGAGACTGTGATCCACAACGGCGGTGTGCGAAGATTGGTCAAGCTAGTAGGGCCGGAGAACCTCCCGTCAGACTACGTATCCCGGGTCGAGAAACTCGTGCCCGTGGATTGCGCGGCCATCATCGTGGGCACCACCGAATCGCTGCTTACCGAGGCACCCATCCTCATGACCCCAGGCACCAACCGTGTGGCGGGCATCTTCGAGCCCAGCTTCCTGGATCCCAGCGTCGCCCCACCAGGGAAGCACATGCTGGATGTCTTTCTCCCCTTCTACTCCGAAGATCGGACCCGGGAACTCGAACTGGCTATGGACGACCTGCGGACCCTGTTCCCCAACTTCGACGACGTGTTGGACATGGTGGTGCCCATGTGCTTCACCGGAGCCTGGACAGGCGCCGAGACCGGCCAAACCTTTGGGCAGGTAGGAGACCAGAGAATGGAGCCCAAGAGCCCCATCCCCAATCTCTACCTGGTGGGCATGGACGCAGTAGGCAGCGGAGCCGCAGGGGACCTGATCCCCGTCGGCGTGCGGCGACTGCTGGAGCACCTTGTTTGAACACAGACTCAGGGAGGGTCCAATGACAGAAGAGAGCGCTATGTCGCAAGATCGGCCTCGCGGACTCTACTTCGAGGAGTTCGAGGAGGACGTAGAGATGGTGACCCCAGGCCGCACCATCACGGAGACGGATATCCAGCTCTTCGCCGGCCTGACCGGTGACTACACCCAGATCCATACTAACGTCGAATTCTGCAAGGACACGGTTTTCGGACAGAGAGTCGCCCATGGTCTGCTGGGCCTGTCCATAGCCTCGGGCCTGGGCGCCCGGCTGGGCTTCATCGAGGGCACCGCCGTGGCTCTGAGAGAAGTCTCGTGGAAGTTCACCGGGCCCATCTTCATCGGCGATACCATCTACCTCAAGGTCGTGGTCAGCCACAAGAAACCCATGCCCCGCCTCGGCATGGGCCTCATCACCTTCGACGTCTCCCTTATGAACCAGAAGGACGAAGTGGTCCAGAAGGGACAGTGGAAGGCCCTGATCCAGAGCCAGGATGCCAAAACCAGCCCCCTCCTGCGACAGGAGTGACTAGGAGCAGACCCTGGCCATCAGCGGGAGAGTTATGGTCGGTAGACTGAGCATCAGGGCCAGAGAGGCCTACGAAGAACACCGCGACTTCTGCCTCCTCGCCTTGCTCTTCACCAGTTTCCGATTCCTGACTCTGCTGCTCTTCGAGCCCGGCGGGTACATCCTCGACTGGTCCGGCTACTACATACCTGGCGCCAGCTTCGTCGAGTTGTCAGACTGGGGCTATTACCCCGTGGCCCACTACTGGATGGAATACCCCCCGCTGTTTCCCTGGCTGTCCGTTCTCGTCTACCGCCTCAGTTTGTTCCTCCCCCCGTGGAGGGACCCGGAGCTCTGGTACAATTTGCTCCTGGGCAGTACCTTCCTGCTCTTCGAGATCGGCAACTTCCTCCTCGTCTACGCCATAGCGTTGAAAGTGAGGGGGCGCCAGGCAGCGGTGAGAAGCGCCTGGCTCTATGCCGGCCTCTTCTTTCCGCTCATGACCCTGCTCTTCTGGTTTGAGAACTTCGCTGTGTTCTTCCTTCTACTCGGCGTGTACATGATCATCGCCAGGAGACCGGTGTGGGGAGGTCTCGCTGCCGGCCTGGGCTTCCTGGTCAAGCTGGTGCCCGCTTTCATTGCCCCCGTCGCCCTGCGCACCTTGCCCGGGCTCTCCAGGAAGGCCACCTACATCGTCGTGGCTGCCCTGGTGGTGCTACTCGTCAGCATTCCCTTTCTCTTCACCAACGCCACCTTCTTCCTGACGCCCTACCTCTACCAGGGAAGCACCGGCCCCTGGGAAACCATCTGGGCGCTCCTCGACGGCTACTACTCGGGAGGCGAGACGACCCCCTTCGAGATGCGCTTCGATCCCAGCAACATCGTCGTCGCCTTTCACGAATCGAGCTTTCCATACTGGTTGGTCGTCGTGGCCTTCGTCGCCGTCTACCTGTTCCTTTATACGCGCTCCATCGACTGGCAGGACGATCTGAAAGCGGTGGCCTTCTGCGGCCTGTCCATCAACCTCTTTCTGATCTTCTCCAAAGGGTACAGCCCCCAGTGGATAGTCAACCTCCTGCCCTTTCTCGTGCTGCTCTTGCCAGACCTAAGGGGTGTGGCCTACTCTGTCCTGCTCATGCTCGCCAACGTGGCAGAGTTCCCCATCGGCATGATGCTCGTGCAAGCGCACCCCTGGCTGTACGCCCTGGCAGTGCTCTTCCGCACCGCGCTTCTGATCCTCGTGGCCATCGAGTTCGGGCTGATCCTCTTTCCCTCCACCCGACTCAAGAGAGCCATCGGCCTCGCTCTCACCTCGCTTGTGCTGCTCACAATCATGGGGAGCTTGCCCGTTACAGCCCTGGCCCTGCGCGACTACTCCGCCGAGCGGCACGCAGAGAGTCCCTATCGCGAGACTATCGACTTCCTCAATGCGCAGCCGGCGGGCGGTGTGATCTGCACCGACCGGGGCCTCTATCATCAGTTGTACAGCTTCCTGGTGGCCAGCAAGGGCATGTACTTGCTGAAGGCCGATGCGAGCCTGGACGACGCGCTGGAGCGCCTGATGGACCGCCACCCTCGGCTCTACGTGCTGGACTCGGGCTCGGAGGACGACCAACTCTCCAACCCGGCGGTGGAGGATTGGCTCAACCGCAACGCGTTCCCCCTCGGCGCCGAGTGGCTGGAGGATGCTCGCGTAACAGCCTATGCCACGTCCACGTCACCGCTGGAGGAGCAACTGCTCCACGCCGTCTTCGCCGATGGTATCGAGTTGACCAGATACGCTCTGGACGCCGGTCCTCTCGCGCCCACGGAAGCCCTCCGCCTGAGTCTCTCGTGGCGCTCGCTCCAAGCAACAGAACGCGACTATACCGTCTTCGTGCACCTTCTCGACGCCAGCGGGTCTGTCTGGGCCCAGCACGACAGCCAGCCCGTGGGCGGCTCACGCCCCACATCGGCCTGGCAAACCGGTGAGGAGATCACCGACCACCACGGCCTGGCCTTGCCTGACGACATCCCCCCAGGCGAGTACGACCTCGCGCTGGGGCTCTACGACACCACCACCGGCGAGCGACTCTTGGTCACCAGAGCCGAGCAGAACACGCCAGCTGACCGGGTCGTGCTGGGTCCCGTTTCTATCACTCGCTGACCCAGACAAGCAACCTCCCCAAGATTCGAACCCTCGGCCGATTGCACAGCCATCCTCTTCGCGTCTCGCCGCTTGCCCACCACACCATCCGCCGCGACCACCCAGAGGTCAGGCTCTCAATGCCGCTGTCCTGTCCCTGTTCCCTCAGCTGCAACACTAACCATTGTTGACAGCGAGGAAAGAACATGGTATACTTGTTGATACCGATCATGCGAGCATCTCCGGAGGTGGGCACATGAACTAGCTGCACATCATACTGGTTCTGCTGTTCGCCACGGGTGTGGTTGGTGGATACCACCAGCGGCTGCTGCGGCAGCTCATGAGTCTGGCAACCGTTGCCTGTACGCTCATCCCCGACACCTATCTTCGCATGCCCCCAGCAGCCTTGTTTGCCCCACCTATCCTGGCACCGAAACGGCGATCACGGACATGGCGGGCTTGTGGCATGCGGTTGCGGTTCCCGCTTTCGCGCTGGAGGTTCTCCACACGATAGTGGCGCCCTGGACCCGCCTCCTCGTTATCGGTGTGCGCTCGACACGGTCGCATGCCTGCCTGTCGCCGTCTTGGCGGTTGCTCCACAGTGGTCGACAAGGGACAGTGTGAAACCCTGATGCAGATCCAAGACGCCGAGACCAGCCCCCGCTTGCGACAGGAGTAGCAGGGAGTAGAGCTTGGCCATCCCCGGGAGCGACATGCTTGGCAGAATGACCGACCGGGCAAGAAAGCAGTATGAAGAGCACAGGCATTTCTTCCTGCTCGCTATCCTCTTCACGAGCTTTCGGCTCATGGCCCTCTTGCTCTTCGAGCCTGGCGGCCACATCCTGGATTGGTCGGGATACTACATACCCGGTGCTGATTTCGCTCAGTTGTCCGACTGGGGCTATTACCCCGCCATCGATTACTGGATGGACTACCCCCCTCTGTTTCCCTGGTTATCTGTCGTCATCTACCGCCTGAGCCTGTTTCTACCCTCGTGGAAGGATCCGAATCTCTGGTTTGACCTGCTACTGGGCTGCACTTTCCTCCTCTTCGCAGTGGGGAACTTCGTCCTCATCTACGCTATAGCTCTGCGATTGCGGGGGCGCGAAGGTGCCGTAAGATGCGCTTGGCTCTATGCTGGCCTCTTCTTCCCTCTCATGACGCTGCTGTTCTGGTTTGAGAACGTCCCCTTGTTCTTCCTCCTCCTGGGCGTCTACATGATCATCACCAGGAGACCGGTATGGGCAGGCGTCGCTGCTGGCGTAGGCTTCCTGGTCAAGATTGTGCCCGCTTTCGTCGGCCCCGTGGCTCTCAGGGTCTTCCCCAAGGTGTCACACAAGGTCACCTATGTCGTCATGGCCGCGTTGGTGGCTCTGCTCATCGCGCTACCCTTCCTCTTGACCAACGCGGGGCTCTTTCTCACGACCTTTGTCCACCAGGCAAGTCGCGGGCCTTGGGAAACCATCTGGGCGCTCCTCGATGGCTATTACTCGGGGGGCGTGACCCCACCTCTGGAGATGCGTTTCGACCTGGCAACCATCATCATGCCTTCACGAGAGTCTCAGTTCCCCTATGCCCTTGTGGCCCTGATCTTTGTTGCCTTCTATTTGATGCTTTATACCCGAGACATAGACTGGCAGAATGATCTGAAGGCGGTGGCATTTTGCGGCCTCTCCATCAATCTCTTTCTGCTCTTCTCCAAAGGCTATAGCCCCCAGTGGATAGTCAACCTCTTACCCTTCATCGTCCTGTTGATGCCGAACCTGCGGGGTGTAGCCTACTCCGTCCTCCTGATGGCGGTGAATGTGCTGGAGTTCCCCGTCGCCCTGATGTTGATACCCAACCACACCTGGATCTTCACCACCGCTGTGCTGTACCGCACCTTGCTGCTGGTCGTGCTAGCGGCAGATTTTGGGCTGATACTGTTCCCCTCCGCGCGGGGGCGAAGGATTCTGAAGCTGGTGCTAACCTCGCTCGTCTTGATGGCAGTGGTGGGAAGTGCTCCTCTTGGTGTACTGGCTCTTCGCGACTACTCCGCCGAGAGATACGCAGAAAGCCCATACCGCACAACCATCGACTTCCTCAACGCGGAGCCCGCGGCAGGCGTGATCTGCACCGACCAAGGTCTGTATCACGAGTTGTACAGCTTTCTGGTATCCAGCAAGGGCATGTACTTGCTGAAGGCCGACGAGAAGAATGTGGAGGACGCGCTACGGCGCTTGGTGAACCGCCACCCTCACCTGTATGTGTTGTACACTGGCTCCGGGGACGACCAACGCTCCAATCCCCTGGTGGAGGATTGGCTCAACCGCAACGCCTTTCCCCTCGGCGCTGAGTGGTTGGAGAACGCCCGTATCACAGCCTATTCGGCATGCGGTTCGGAGCTGGAGGAGACACCGCTCCAGGCCGTCTTCGCCGACCGGATTGAGTTGAGGGCTTGCGCACTCGACCCCGGTCCTCGCGGCTCGACCGACGTGATCCACGTGAGCCTATCGTGGCGCTCGCTCCAGCCCATGGATACGGACTACACAGTCTTCGTGCACCTCATAGATGAGGGCGGGCGTATCTGGGTCCAGCACGACAGCCACCCTGTGGGCTGCTCCTGTCCCACGTCGTCCTGGGAAAGCGGGGAGGAGATCACGGACCACCACGGCCTAGTCTTGCCAGCCGATATCCCCCCAGGCGAGTACAACTTGGCGCTCGGATTGTACGACGCCACAACCGGCGAGCGACTTCTGGTCGGCACACCCGAGCAGGAAATGCCGACCGACCGGGTCGTGGTGGGCTGCATCTTGGTGAAGTAGACCTCCCGGGGCTTCGATGCCCGCGTCCCGCCAGTCGCATCATCCCCTATCGTTGACAGCCACAGAAGCTCATGGTATACTTTGTCGCACTGAGCCGGCGATGCGCTCCGGAGGCGGGTATATGAACTGGCTGGACATCATACTGGTTGTGCTGTTCTCGGCGGGTGTGCTTGTTGGATACCGCCAGAGACTGCTGCGGGAGGTCATGAGCCTGGCGGCTGTTGCCTGTGGTCTGATCTTGGGCACCTACTTGCACGTGCCTCTGGCCGCCTTCTTTGCTTTCACCTTCCCTGGCACCGACGTGGCAACCACGGATACGGCAGGCTTCTTGCTTGCAGTCGTGCTGCTCATCTCAGCGCTGGAGGTTCTTCACCGGCGAGTCATGCCCGAGACCCGTCTCCTTTCTATCGGCATCCTGGACCGGGTCTTAGGATTGCTGGTCGCTGTGCTGACAGTCATCCTACAGATGAGCATCGTGGTACTCGCCTTGCGGTTCTGTGTCAGCTTCTCCTGGCCCGTCGGAGACGGCCTACGCTTGGGTCTCGTGAGAGGCCTCAAGGCCTCCACGTTGGCCTATGCCTTGTACAATCTGCTGGCGGTGCTGGTCACAGTCATCGGCGCACTGCTACCGGAAGGTAGACCCAGATTCGTGAAACTCGGTTGATGGCAGCCCAGGAAGCGCCAGTTTCTCTTCCCCCGTTGGCCGCTGCCAGCGGGGGTTGCTTTGTCGAAAGTCATGCACCAGAAGTCCTGGCAAGTCCTTGAATATCCCAAGATCCTGAGCCAACTGGCCGAGCACACCTCCTTCTCCCTGGGCCACGAGTTGGCGCTCAAACTCCGTCCCTCGTCCAGAGAGGATGTGGTCAGGCGAAGGCAACAGGAGACCAGTGAGGCCAGACGCCTTCTGGACGTCAAGCCGACGCTCTCTCTGGGAGGTGTCACCAACCTCCGTCCCTTGCTGAAGAAGGCCAGGCTGCGCTCTACCCTCACGCCCAGCGAGCTCCTTGACGTGCGTACCACACTTCTCGCCGCCCGCTCGTTGCGGCGGTCCATCGCGCCCCTGCAGGACAGCTTCCCCCTCCTGGCAGCCCGTGCCGAGGAGATAGAAGCCTACTCGGACTTGCCCGAAGACATCTCTGGAGCGATCAACGACCGAGCAGAGGTTGTCGACAAAGCCAGTCCCGAGCTGGCTCGCATACGCCACGATGTGAACGAGGCTCACGAGGAACTCCTGGACAGACTGGAGAAGATCGTATCCTCCTCTGCCAACAGCCACTTCCTCCAGGAGAAGCTGGTCACCGAGCGCCACGGGAGATATGTGATCCCCCTCAAGGCCGACTTCAAAGGCAAGATACCAGGAGTGGTCCACGATCAATCCGCCAGCGGTGCTACTCTGTTCATAGAGCCCCTCGCTACGCTGGATCTGAACAATCTCTGGCGGCAGTTGCAGGTGGAGGAGGAAAGAGAGATCGAGCGCGTCCTCAGAGTACTGACCGCCAGGGTCGCCGAGGAAGAGGAGTCCATCGCCAGGACCCTTAGAGCGCTCGCCGTCCTCGATCTGGCCTTCGCCAAGGCGCACTACAGCCTGAGTATTCGAGCCGTCGAGCCTGAGCTTCCACCCTTCCGCACCGTGGACGACAAGACAGTGTCGAAACGAGGCTTCCGGCACCCCGGGTCTACTCTGCGCTTGATCCAGGCACGTCACCCGCTTCTGTCACCCTCCGAAGTCGTGCCCATAGACGTCCACCTCAGCGACGACTTCTTCATCCTGGTCGTCACCGGTCCCAACACCGGAGGCAAGACGGTCTGTCTGAAGACCGTGGGCCTGCTCGCTCTCATGGCCCAGGCTGGTCTGCACATCCCTGCTGCGGATGGATCAGCCCTCTGTGTCTTCAGGGGCGTCCACGCCGACATCGGTGAGGAACAGAGCATAGAGCAGAGCCTCTCCACCTTCTCCTCTCACATGACGAGAATCGTGGACATCCTGAGCAAGGCCTTCCACAAGTCCCTGGTCCTCCTGGATGAGTTGGGCGCGGGCACCGACCCGGTGGAAGGTTCGGCCCTGGCTAGAGCCATTCTCACCCACTTGCACAAGCGCCGCATCACGACCCTGGTCGCAACCCACTACTCAGACTTGAAAGCCTTCGCCCATGCCACTCCCGGGGTGGAAAACGCCTCTGTCGAATTCGATGCCAAGACCCTGGCGCCAGCGTACAAGCTGAGCATAGGCCTGCCTGGCCAGAGTAACGCCCTGGCCATCGCCTCGCGTCTGGGCCTGGCCAAGAAGATCGTCAGCCAGGCCGCCAGATCCTTGTCGCCAGAAGACCTGGAGGTCGAGAGCCTGTTGGCAGAGATCAAGGAGGCGCGCGACGAGGCCGTGTCGGCCCGTCAGGCCACCGACGAGGCGCGCGCCGAGGCCGAGCGCACGAAGGCCGCCCTCGAAGAAGAGTTCGCGGGGGTGGATGAGGACCGCCGGGAGATCCTGAACCGAGCTCGCCAGCAGGCCCGACTGGAGTTGGCAGAGATGCGGAGGGAACTCCAGGCCGTTTCCAAGAGCCTCAAGGCCCGGCCCCAACCACAGATTCTGTCGGAAGCCAAAGCGAAGCTGAAGGAGATAGAGGAGGCCATAGAGCCTCCCGAGCCGCGGCTCAGGCGCTATCCGATCGACAAAGCTCGGCTTCGCGTGGGGCAATCCGTATGGGTCGAAGACCTCCGACAGCGAGGGCAGATCACCGCTCTTTTGGAAGAAGATGAGGCGGAGATCGCCCTCGGCAGGTTTCGGGTCAAGGTCA
>DAOUEW010000186.1:0-1616 GCA_034430275.1 Anaerolineae bacterium
TGATCGACTTCCTGATTCCCCACGAGTACATGGCCGAACACCACCGCACGGAGGGAGGGGCGCAGGGTGACCTGATGAAGACCGGCCTTCTGGTGGCACTGGGCCTGGGTATCCACAACTTCCCGGAGGGTATGGCCACCTTCGCGGGCGCGTTACAGGACGTGAACCTGGGTCTGGCCATCGGCGGGGCCATCGCCCTGCACAACATCCCCGAGGGCTTGGCGGTGTCGGCGCCGGTCTACGCGGCCACCGGCAGCCGCAGGAAGGCCTTCCTGTGGTCGTTTCTCTCTGGGGTGGCGGAGCCAGTCGGTGCAGCAGTGGCGGCTCTAGTGCTGCTCCCCTTCCTGACACACGCAGTGCTGGGGCTGCTGCTCTCGGTAGTAGCGGGCATCATGGTTTTCATCTCCCTGGACGAACTGGTGCCGGTGGCCCGCTCCTTTGGCCAGGAACACCTCTCCATCGTGGGCGTGGGTCTGGGGATGGCGGTGATGGCGGCCAGTCTCTGGATGCTGATGTAGACTGCGTGGAGAGGCTCTTCAGGCAGTGCTTCTGCGTCCCCGCCAGAGACCGCTAGACGAGGCTGCTGAGAGAGAGGTCTGAGAGTCTCTCGCCGTGTCCTCGAGATAGCTCCCCTTGCATATGGCGTTGAGCCTTCCGCGAGCGGATCCACGGGCAGGCTTCGTCCCGCTGTCGCACTTCGTTCTCGTCGAGCCAGCCACGGTCCCTCAGTGAAAGCCTGGATTGACCACTTGCCCCGCGATACGTAGAATTGATGTAGGATAAGCGTTTCCGTTAATCTGATAATCGAGGGATCACCGTCATTCGACGATGCTGTCCCAAAGATCTAGCAGGAGGCATTTGATAGCATGCCACGATTGAGTAGAAAGCAGTTCTTCAACCGCCTAGCGGCTGGCCTGGGCGTGCTGGGCGGCGGCTGGTTGCTCAGCGCCTGTGGAGGCGAGGACATGGTCGCCCCGACCGTCACCGAAGCTGTTTCGACGCCGACCACGGGCGCGGCTGCCACGGCCACGGTGGGTGAAGGCACGGCCTCTGCCACAGCCGAAGCCCAGCCCTCGGCCACTGAAGGTGAACCCCAGGCCCCAGCGCCAACGGAGGCCCAGGCCCCCACGGCCACGGCAACCCCTTCTGCAAATCCGCCTGATCTGGTGGTCGCTCGCGGAGGCGAGCCCGAGGATCTGGTACGACAGGCCATGGCCGCATTGGGAGGCATGGAACGCTTCGTGCAGCCCGGCTACAACGTGATCATCAAGCCCAACATCTGCGTGGCCTATCACACCTACGAGTACGCAGCCACGACCAACCCCTGGGTGGTGGCGGGCCTGGTCAAGCTGTGCCGTGAGGCAGGCGCGGGTCGGGTCCGGGTGATGGACAGCCCCTTCGGCGGCACGCCCGAAGAGGCCTATCAACGCAGCGGGATACAGGAGCAGGTACAGGCCGCTGGTGGCGAGATGGAGATCATGTCCCAGTTCAAGTTCTTGCCCGCCGACATCCCCGAGGGGAGAGACCTGCGCTCTTGCGACATCTACGACGAGATCCTCAACGCGGACCTGGTGATCGACGTGCCCATCGCCAAGCACCACGGCCTGGCCAGGCTC
>DAOUEW010000187.1:0-1765 GCA_034430275.1 Anaerolineae bacterium
AGCCGGTGACCAGTACGTCAGGGACTACGCCCGCATCTATGGTCTCAGGACCGTCGTGTTCCGTATGTCGTGCATCTACGGCCCGCGGCAGTTCGGCGTGGAGGACCAGGGTTGGGTGGCCCACTTCATCATCTCCTCGGTCCTGGGGCGGCCTATCACCATCTACGGCGACGGCAAGCAGGTGCGAGACATCCTCTACGTGGACGATCTCCTGGACGCCTTCGAGCTGGCCGTGGAGAAGATCGACGTTTCCGCCGGGCAGGTATACAACGTGGGGGGCGGTCCCAAGAACATCATCTCCGTGTGGGCGGAGTTCGGGCAGATCATCGAGGAACTCCTGGGCCGCAAAGTGGCGGTCAGCTACGACGAGTGGAGGCCCGGAGACCAGCCGGTGTACGTCAGCGACACCAGCAAAGCGCAGCGTGAACTGGGCTGGCAACCACGCTTCTCGGCCCGAGAGGGCATCGAGAGGCTCTTCCACTGGGTGTCTGAGAACAAGTCGTTATTCGACTGAACCAGAGAGGATAAGGCACGTGGGTCTATTCGGCAGAGGCAAAGGCAAAGGCAGGAAGGTGGTGGTCATCGGTCCCGACGGCACGCCCCTGAGTCTAGTACGGAGGCTGATCGACGAGGGGGAACTGCCCAACTTCAAGCGTATCTTCCAGGACGGGAGCGTGAGGCCCATGACCTCGGCCATTCCGGCGGTCTCGTCGGTGGCCTGGTCTTCCTTCATGACCGGGAAGAACCCCGGCAAGCATGGCATCTACGGCTTTCTGGATCGCAAGCCCAACACCTACGACACCTACATCCCCAACTCCAGTGTCATGCGCTCCGAGACCCTGTGGGAGATCCTCAGCAGGCACGGCAAACGTGTGGTGGTGATGAACGTGCCCGTGACCTACCCCCCACGCCAGGTCAACGGGATCCTGGTCTGCGGCTTCCTCGGCCCCAAGCTGGAGAAGGGCACCTACCCGCCCCAGGTTGGCGAAGAGCTAGCGAAGATGGGCTATCGCCTGGACGTGGACCCCTGGCAGGCCCGGGAGGACAAGGACAAGTTCCTGGAAGACCTCTACTACACCCTGGACAAGCGCGAGGAGGCCATGGTCCACTTTATGGACACCGAGGACTGGGACTTCTTCATGCTCCAGATCATGGAGACCGACCGGCTGCACCACTTCCTGTGGGAGCAGATGGAGACCGGGGACGAGAAGTACGCCCCCGCCTTCCTCGAGCTATACCACAAGATCGACGGCCTGCTGGGCCGGCTCTACGACCGCCTGAGCGACGACACTACGCTTCTGGTGATGTCGGACCACGGCTTCACCCTGATGAAGAAAGAGGTCTACGTCAACCGCTGGCTCCAGGACCACGGGTGGCTCTCCTTCACCAAGGACCCTCCGGAATCGCTGACGGACATCCATCCCGATTCCAGAGCCTATAGCATGGATCCAGGGCGTGTGTTCATCAATCTGCGTGGGCGCGAGCCTCGGGGCAGCGTGGAACCGGGGAAGGAATACGAAGCCTTGAGGGACGAACTCGTGGAATCCCTCTCGGGCCTGTCAGACCCCGATAGCGGCGAGCCCATGATCGAGAGGGTGTACAAAAGAGAAGAGATCTACAGCGGCGAGTGCTATCCCCAGGCGCCGGACCTGGTAGCGATGCCCCACCGGGGCTACGACCTCAAAGGCTCCCTCAAGAAGGACGTCCTCACCGACAGGGGTGTCATCAACGGGGCCCACACCTACGACGACGCCATGCTCTACGT
>DAOUEW010000188.1:0-1942 GCA_034430275.1 Anaerolineae bacterium
AGCAATGTGATGGTTGAGTGCAAACAGGGCGCTGCTGACAGCCACAGCCACCTGCCCGACAGTCCCCAGTGTCGTCTCCTGCGGCAACAATATGTCGAGGCGCTCGGCCAGTATGTCGGCATCGGAGACACTGCGCCCATTCTGCGCATCGGTGTGGAGTCTACGGATCAGGCCCGGGTGGCTCGCCAGCCACAGGTCCGCCCGCGCCTTGGCCTTGAGCCCCACCCAGCCCTGGCGCAGGGCCAGTCCCCACTCGACCAGTTCAGCCACGACGAGCCCCGGAGCCAGCAGGAACAGCGTCCCCCAGCGCCAGTTCTTGAGCAGCAGGATGCGCCGGTTGCGGGCCGACTGATAGAGCCGGAACGGCGTCGCCCGCCCCGCCTGGTAGTCGTGGTGGACGACCGAGTCAGGCACACAGAAAGATCGATACCCACGCATCCTGGCGCGCCACGACAGGTCCGTTTCCTCGTAGTACATGTAGAGCGTTTCGTCGAATCCGTCCAGTTCCTCCCACACCTCACGGCGCACGGCAAAGGAGCAGCCGGCCACGGCGCCGACGGCCTCAGCACCGTCCAAGCTGCCGGCTGGCGTGCCAAATCGTAGGGCAAAGACAAGCCCCGCATAGTGCACGTCCTGCCCGCAGACTTGGATCCGGTCCGGTTGCGACATCACCAAGACTTTGGATGTAGTGAGACGGACCGTGTTACCCTTGCCAAGGCCCTCGACCAGAGCCTGCGACCACCCGGCCTGCACCCGTGTGTCCTGGTTGAGAAAGACCAGAACCTCTCCCGAGGCCAGCGCCGCACCCTGGTTGCAGGCCGCAGCAAAGCCGCGGTTCTCGGCGTTACGGACGAGGTGCGCCCGCGGGTAGTGCTCGCTCACAAAGTCGGCGCTGCCGTCGCTGGAGGCATTGTCGACGACGATCACTTGGTCGCCGGGACCGAGCTCGCCAAGGACGGACCCCAGGCAGCCGTCCAGGTAGGGTCGGCCGTTGTAGGCGGCGATAATGACGCTGGCCCTAGGCCGAGGAGCCTCCCCTTGCCTCACTGCGGCTCCTAGTCCAGATAGCCCAGGCCCCGGAGGCGTTCCGCCACCTCGGGATCCATTTCGGTCTCCCGATAGGTCGTCGGACGGTAGCGGAACAGGGCCAGATGGTCCCGCACCTTCTCCTGCAGGGTCGATAGAACAGGGATTCCGCACCTGAACAGGTTCTCCTGCTCTGACGGATCCGCCTCGAGATCGTACAGCTCGTGGTGGCCGAAGGAACCGTCGTCGATGTACTTCCAGCGAGGTGTGCGGCAGGAGACGATCGCCTGCCAGGGGCCCTCTCGGCGGATGGCGTATTCACTGTAGACCTCTTGACGCAGCGACCTGACCTCCCTCCACAGCAAGGGCGCCAGACTCACACCGTGCCACGACTCCACTGGCCCCAACCCCAGCAAGTCCAGGAAGGTGGGCCCCAAATCGATCAAGCTGGCCAGGGCGTGGATCCGGCCCGGCCGGACGCCGGCCCCTGGCGCCCAGACCAGGAGCGGTACGTGAAGCAACTCGTCGTAGAGCTTGACGCGCACCGAATCTTCCCGCAGCACGTGGATCTGCGAACCGTGGCCAAAGTCGCCGTGCTCGCGAAACTCCTCGCCGTGGTCGGCTGTCAGGGCAACGATGGTCTCGTCGAGCTGGCCCACATCCAACAGCGCCTCGAGGAGGGACCCCACGCTCTCGTCCACATACAGCAAGGCGGCATCGTACAGGTCACGGTAGGCCTCTGCCTCTGCCTCGCTCAGGGCGCCGGGTTCCTCTAATGTGCGGACCATGAGCCGGGCCTGTTGCCGACGTGGGATGCCCCCGGGACGGACCTGGCGGACATAGCGCTGCGGCGGATTGAGGGGATAGTGCAGATCCATATAGTGCACCCACAGGAAGAAGGGTTGTCTAACCCCTA
>DAOUEW010000189.1:0-4395 GCA_034430275.1 Anaerolineae bacterium
GTAACAGAGGGGTTCGTCTCCTGGTAGTAGCCAGGGCCTGCGGGGCCCGCGAACTCCTGGGCAGCCTCTTGGACCGCGTAGTACACTAGCCTGGGTGTGAAATCGACGTCGACCATCCGGAAATAGTAGTCTGATCGATCCGGAGAGATGTTGCCGACCTGACGGAAATACCAGATATTGAAGACGCCTGCCCACGGCCAGTTGTCCAGAGCGTACTCGATACCTTCTACGGTGTAAGCCGCCTGCTCCTCCTCGCTGACCCGCTGCCAGATCAGTTCCTCCTCGGGCAGATCTTCAGGCGAGGCATTCCACCCGTATTCATTGAACCAGATTGCCTTGTCGCTATCCCCGTGTCGTTCCATCACCTCTCTCAGGAAGAGCACCCGCTGGAAGTTCAGGGTTCCCGCTTCCGGTGGCTCCTCAGGCGGGCTGCCGAGTCCGAAGGCGTTCGCAGACAGGATATCGAAGTAGTCCTTGGCACCCGCCTCGTACATGGCTTCCAGGAACTCGATCTCATTCATGCTGATCCACTTGCCGGCCTCTGGGTGCGGCTGCCCAAGGGTGATAGCCAGCGGTGCGCTGAGTACTTGGACGTTGGGATCAGCCTCTTTGGCCCGTTGGTAGGCCACGCGCAGCAGATCCACGTAGCCCGCAGGATCTACGGGTCTGTTGCCCCACTCTGGGAAGATGTTAGGCTCGTTCCAGATCTGGATGTACGCGATCCGATCCCGATATCGATCAACGAAGGCGTAGACGAAGTCGCCGAAGTCGTCAAAGTCGTCAGGCGGACGCTCCTTGTAGCTGTTGTCCTCTCTCGTCCAGTCTGGGGGCCGATCGAGCCGGGCTATGAGCTTGAGGCTATACTCCTCGCACAAGTCCACAATCAGATCATACTTTTCCCAACTTGGGCGTCGCGCGCGTTCGTCGTAGTACTGCCCCTTCTCAACCGGTTCGATCTCCTGCCACGGAAATTGCTGCTTGACCCACCCCAGACCGGCCTCGTGCGCCATTTCCAGCGTCTTTCTAAGCTTCCATTCTTCGACTTCTCGGTCGAGGAAGAAGTTGGCGCCCAATGGGTTGACGTCGGCGTTGGGAATGGGGCTGGGGGTGCGATAGTCGGAGGCGGCGGTTCTAGCCGACATGGCCAGTGGGAGCAGGATATTGGCTAGCAACGCAGCGAGGACGACCAGGGAGACGAGCAGGAGCCAGAGCCTGGGCTTTGCCTTGAGGCTAGAGAACACCGATACCACTCCGTTCGCAGAAGCACAGTGGGCGTGCCGTTTGACCGGCGATTATAGGCGAGCAACGCACGATTGTCAAATGGGACGCGCTCTGATACAATACCTCGAGAGAATGCAGGATGGAAGTAGTGACTTCCCACGAACACACGGATTTCGACGCTCTCGCCTCTATGCTGGGCGCGGTCAAGCTGTACCCCAGGGCTACACCCGTGTTGCCTCAGCGGCTCAACCGCAACCTTCGGGATTTCCTGGCGTTGTACTGTGATGAGTTACCGTTCACGCGGCGTGAGGACGTTCCCCGGGGTCCGATTGAGCTTCTCATTCTGGTGGATACCCAGGGCATCCCCTCCCTGAGAGGCTTGTCTGACGAGACAGAGATGCGCTTCATTGACCACCATCCGTTGGAGAGAGATCTGGAACCGCGAATGAGCTTCCACAGCGGCGACGTGGGCTCGACCACTACTTTGCTGGTGGACCAGATCTCCCAAGCTCGCTTGAGCCTGTCGCCCGTGGAGGCTACCCTGCTGCTGCTGGGCATATACGAGGACACGGGTTCACTGAGTTATCCCGGTACCAGGCCACTGGATGTGCGCTGCGCCGCGTGGTTGCTCGAACAGGGTGCGAGGCTGGAGGTGGTGAATGAGTTCCTGCACCGCCCACTCAGCGACAGCCAAAGGGGATTGTATCAAAAGCTGGTGGAGGCGACAGAGTTCCACGAGTTCGCTGGCCAGACAGTTGTCGTTGCTGCTGCCAAAGCGACGGGCTATCTCGAGGGTATCTCTACCCTGGCGCACAAGCTGAGGGACCTCTACGAACCGTCGGCTCTCTTTCTACTGGTGGACTTGGAGTCCGGCATACAGATGGTGGCACGGAGCGGGTCGGACGCGGTCGATGTGGGGGAGATCGCCCGCAGCTTCGGAGGTGGGGGTCACAGCAAGGCCGCCGCCGCATTGATCAGAGATGGGAGTCTGCAAGAGGTCCGTGAGCGACTGCTGGAAATCCTGGCCACGGAGGTGCAGCCGTCGATCAAGGTGACTGATCTGATGTCCCACGGTGTCTACACCCTGTCGCCGGATACCTCGGTCCTGGAAGCGGCGCAGGTCATGCAGCGCTACGGGCACGAGGGGTTCCCGGTCGTGGGGAAGAACGGTAGGGTGCTGGGCATGTTGACGCGAAGGGAGATCGACAAAGCTCTCCAGTATGAGAGGGGAGACGCCCCCATTAGCAACTACATGCACAGGGGAGAGATCGTCGTCGCCCCTACCGACTCGGTCGAAAAGCTGCAAGAGGTGATGATGCAGCATGACTAGGGTCAGGTCGCGGTGGTGGAAGAGGGCGAGATAGTCGGCATCGTGACCCGCACCGACCTGATCAAACAATGGGCGCAGCCTCGTTACCCCTCCCACGTCGGCGATCTGGCTGAGCAGGTGCGCGAGGCTCTACCCCAGTCCCTCCTGAACCTGGTGCTCAAGGCCAGTGAGCTGGCCAAGAGGAGGAATTATTCTCTGTATCTGGTGGGAGGCTTCGTGCGAGACCTGTTGTTGGGCAAGCCGCACCTGGACCTGGATATCGTGGTCGAGGGCGATGCTATCGCTCTGGCCAGAAGCCTTTCCAGAGAGGTGGGCGGTCGCGTGCACAGTCATGACCGGTTCGGCACCGCCAAGCTCATCTTCGAGGATCAGAATGGCCCTCTGCCGTTCGTGGATTTCACGACCGCGCGGAGGGAGTTCTACGAATACTCGACGGCGTTGCCTCAGGTGGAACGAAGCTCCATCAAGCAGGATCTCTATCGGCGTGACTTCACCATCAATACCATGGCTATCAATCTGGACGAGGACACATTCGGCGAGCTGCTTGACTTCTACGGCGGAGAGAGAGACCTGAACGAGGGCCTGATCCGGGTGCTTCACAATCTCAGCTTCATCGAGGATCCTATCCGTATGCTGCGGGCCGTGCGCCTGGAGCAGCGGCTCGGGTTCAGGCTGGAGGAGATGACGGAGGAGCTCATTACCGACGCGCTGGAGTGCCTTGATCGGGTAGGAGGAGAGCGAGTACGCCAGGAACTGGAGGCCGTGTTCCAGGAGGGTGAGCCGTGGAAGCCCTTGCGGCGGTTGGCCGAGTTGGGAGTACTGGGCCAGATATCCCCGCTGCTCGTGTGGAACGGCTGGCTGAAGGCCAGGGTGATGAAATACCCGGCGGACGTCGTTCGCTGGCAAGAGCAGCGACCGGATCGCCAAGTCGCCCCTGATGCAGGCTGTCCAAGCCTGGTGATGACCTATCTTGCTCTGGTCAGCATGAAGGTCGAAGAGGACGACATCGCGGCCCTGGCGCGCCGTTTGAAACTGCCCAAGGATCACACGGAGTTCCTGATGGAGGTCAACCGTCTGGCCCGCCAGTTGCCCTCGTTGGCAGAGCCAGGGCTGTCCAGAAGCGCCATCTATCGTTTGCTGGCTCCCTTCTCAGCCGACGTCATCTTCGTCTGCTGGCAGGCATCCGAGGAGAGCCTACTACGGAAGCGTTTGGAGCTGTTTCGTAGCGAGCTGCGCAGGGTAACGCCACTCCTGGACGGCAACCGCTTGAGGAGTATGGGGCTTCCGCCCGGACCTCTCTACACCAAGGTGCTGGGCGCGCTACGGGATGCGAAGCTGGACGGCAAGGTGGAGACGCTACACGATGAGGAAGAGATGGCGAGGGAGCTAATCGCTGATGGGGCTCAAGCAAGTACAACGAATGATTAGGTGGCGCCAGTGACGGGAGAAGAGAGGCGAACACAGGGCATCCAGAAGACGCTCACGCAGTTGGACCTATACCATCATTCGCTGAGGCTGGTGGGTGAGAAGATGGTGGCAGACGCTTCCGAACTGGCAACGGGCGAGCTGGCCGACTTACGGGACAGGGTCCTACAACTCGTGAATGCGATCGTAGAGGTTCTGAACGGGTTGGGCGACTTTCTGGTGGAGGAAGACCTGGGTTCGTGGCAGTCTCTGAAGAACCGCATCGATGTCGCTTCCAGCAAGGTATCCCGGGCCAAGACCAAGCCACTGGTGATGGTCAACACCTGGCGGGTGATCGAGGCTGTCGATGGCTTCCTGACCCGCGTTTCTCCGCGGCATGGATATGACAGAGTGGGGGCGGCACTAGGCCTGGAGCCTGG
>DAOUEW010000190.1:0-15987 GCA_034430275.1 Anaerolineae bacterium
GCTGCACGATCCGGTCGTGAGCGACCACTTCGTTATAGTCGTTCAGATGGGCCAGGTCGGAGCTGGCTACCAGGAGCGCCTCCTTGCCCTCCAGCACCCCGGCCAGGGCCTGACTCAACTGGCGGCAGGAGGCGAAGGACTGCTCGCCCATCATCACGGGCAGCAGCGTGAACTCACCGAGCGTGTGCTGGAGGAAGGGTAGCTGTATCTCCAGGGAATGCTCCCTGTCCTGCTTCACGAAGGTCAAATCGACCTGCTGGCCCAGCTCGCTGACCAGGTCGGCATCCACCTCCACCAGCCCGAAGGGGGTCTCGTAGTAGCGAGCGTCGGCGACCAGGTAGCGGCCTCCATACGGCTGGTGCACAGGGCTGACGATGACCACGTGGGGATACGGCCTCCGCTCCAGTTGTTTGTAGGCGTGGCCAGCTACCCCGCCGGAGTAAGCGTAGCCTGCATGGGGCGATACCAGGCCCTTCAGTTCGCCTCTCACCGGCGTCGTCTCGGCGGCTGCCAGGAACCCGTCTATAGTGTCGGCCAGCGCAGAGGCGGAGCCGGGATACCAGGTCCCGGCGATGGCGGATCTCCTGATGGTGTTGGGAGCGACATTGTTCATCTTTCCCTCCCGGCGCCTGCACGATGAGCGTTTTCTACCTGGATTGCTGGTCTCCTGAATGCCGGAGGCTTAAGCCTTGGTACCCTCTCCAGCGTGATCGTCAGTCGTGCCGAAGAGGCCGGCCCTTCGCGGGAAGCGCATCACTCCGGCTCTACCTGCGGACCCCTGAAGGGCTGCTGCAACCTGCCCAGCAGGGTCTCCGGCTGGATGGCTGCGGTGATGATATGCCCTGTGTCCAGGATGATCACGGTCCTGGTCTTGCGCCCATAGGTCATGTCTATGGACATTCCGTCTTTCTTTGCTCGGCGCACCATACGCCTGACAGGTTGTGAGTTGGGGTCCAGAATGGCCAGGATACGATTGGCAGCGACGATGCCTCCGAAACCGACGTGCACCGGGTCCATGACAGCTACACTCCTCCTTGCTGGACGATTGGCCTTCTGCCATGCCCACGAGGGCTCCTGGGACGCAGAGGCAGCTCCTTGGGGCGGTGAGGCGAGGCCTCCAGAGTTTGAATGCCAGCAGTAGCTATGATATGATAGTAAATACGGAGTCGATCATGCCTCTATACGAGTATCGCTGCAACGCCTGCAAGCGGCGCGTGACGCTGCTACGCAGCTTCTCTGATACCAGCGCGCCTTGCTGCCCCGAGTGCCAGAGCAAGGATCTCTTCAGGCTCGTCTCTCGGGTCTCTGTCCTGAAGTCCGAGGAGAGCCGGCTGGAAAGTCTCGCAGACCCTGGCAGTCTGGCGGGCCTGGACGAAAACGATCCCCGCAGCGTCGCCCGTTGGATGAGAAAGATGAGCGAAGAGACGGGCGAGGACATGGGCCCCGAGTTCAACGAGATGGTGGGGCGACTCGAAGCCGGCGAAAGCCCCGACGCGGTCGAAGAGTCCATGGGCGAGCTGGGCGACGAGGGACTCGGAGACTACGATATCTAGGTCAACAGGAAGTCGCCCCCCTGTAAAGGTGCAGCACCTAGAACCTCTCGTATCTCTCCACGTCCACCACGAAGACAGTCGCACCCCCGACCTCTAGTTCTACTGGCTCCGGGATGTAGAACTCGGAGGGTTCGGTCACCGGCACGATAGGGCTGAGGTACCGCGTCCTCTTGTGGCAGTTCTCCCTCACGAGTTGCAGTACCTCTTCCAGTGCGTCGTTCTCCGTGCCGATGAAGACTGTAGCATTCCCTTCTCTGAGGAAGCCGCCAGTCGTGCTGACCAGGGTCGCCTTGTGGCCGGCTTCGGTCAGCGCCTTCAAGAGAGTGTCGGCGTCGTCGCGGTGCACGATGCTCATGACCAGTTTCATGTCAGCAGCCCTCCTGGTCCGCGTCCGGCCGCCCGGGTGGCGACGCACGAGTCTCCGATTGATCCATACTGATGATCCCGCTCTTGGCCAGATGTTCGATCAGCTCTGCGCCCGTCTTGAAGATCGCGGTACAGTAGAATTGCAGAAACGGGCTAATCTCGTAGGGGAAGACCATGTACACCTCTTTGTTGTGGCTGAAGCCGTGGATCAGCTCCGATAGTACACCCGGCGAGGGCTCTCTTACTGGATAGAACACCACCACTATGTCGCTTTGATCGATGAACTGATAGTCGCGCGCGACGGTTTGATCGTCCAGAATCCTCATCAGCTCGGGTGTGATCTCATCATCCTCGTCGCCACGGAGCCTCCTGGCACGTTCCAGCTCGGTCATGGCCAGGGGGTTGAACACGGTGAGGTATTTGCGCAGCTCGGCGAGGAAATCCCGAACGTTCTCCAGTTGCTCGGGCTGTCCCTCCTCGATGGCGGTGATGGGGTAACTCAGATAGGCTCTCTTGCGCTCTGGCCGGAACATAAGATCGAACAGGATCTCCGGAGGCTCTTGCCTGGCAATGACGTAGTGGGGTTTACGGAAGTTCTGGGCTAGTATCTTGGTGATGATCGCCTCCTCGTCTCGCCAGACGAGTATCTCCCAGAGCCGGAGCCGGCCTCTCCATTGCTCGGTGGCCTCCAAGCGGTCCCTGATGTGATCGTAGTCGTCGATGATGGTGACGTAGAAGTCAGGATCCAGTTGTGACAGATAGTAGGTGTCGAAGGCGGGGGACAGGTACTTCTTCCAGCGGAAGCAGGTGTGAGTGGCGATGATGGTGTTGTCGTGGCTGGCGGCCTTGCGCACGATCTCTTCGAATACGGTGCCGCGCAGCCACTCGAGGGAAGACGCGGGGAGGTCCAGTATCTTCTCTCGGCTGACCCGGCTGCCGATGTGCTGTGCCTTCTCGAGCATCATGTCGCCCACGTTGCAGACCTCCAGAGCCACCCCGTTCTTGCGGGCAAGTTCCTGAACGCCCTGAAGGTATCCCATACGGTCGGAACCTGAGGAACCCGTGCACACTACTCTCATGAACTGTCCTCCAGCACAGACAAGACCTTGTGCCGGACGTCGTCCTGAACCTGCTCAACGGGGCGGCGCGCGTTGATCCTATGCCACCTGTCCGGCTCGTCTTGCATCAACTGTTCGTATCCCTTCTGTACCCGTCGATGGTACTCTACTTCCTTCATATCCAGTCGATCCCACTTGTTGAAGAGGGCCAGTTGAGTTCCGGGACCGGGCAGCTCGCTGTCACTGGTCAGGCCGAGTCGGCGCTTCAATCCCTCTTCCACCGGAAGATCCAGGTAGAGCGTCAAGTCCGGTGTCAGGCCTCTGGTGGCGAAAGCGGTTATCACGCGCAGCGTCTCCAGATCCAGGCCCAGCCCGTGACCTTGGTAGGCCATGGTCGAGTCAGCATATCGGTCACAGATCACGATGTCGCCCTGGTCAAGGTGTGGGCGGATGAACTCTTCGCTAAGCTGCGCTCGCGACGCCGAGAACAACAGGATCTCGGTCCGCGGCAGGATGTCTGTGTGGTTAGGATCGAGAAGGATCTCACGCACCTTGTCGCTGATGCGCGTGCCGCCCGGCTCACGGGTAAGCACGGCCGGATAGTCCTCGTCTCGCAGATACTCATAGAGCAGACGGGCGTGGGTGGTCTTCCCACTGCCCTCGGGACCCTCGAACGTTATGAACAACGCAGTGAACTCTCCAACTACCTCTTGGGGAAGAGCCTGACCCGGCGGTTAGGTTCTTTTCCTCTGCTGCGCGAGTAGAGATTGGCCTGCCGTGCCATCTCGTGCTGATAGCGGCGAATATACGAGTTCTGGGGTGACAGCTCTGCGGACCGTGCTCCGGACAGTATCCTCTCTATGGCCCCTTGGGTCTCTTCCGCCGCAGTTGCCAGAGGGTCCAGGTCCACCTGCACGCCAAAGATGTCGGCCAGGACACTCTCCATCTGCGTGACGGTGTTGCTGCGCAGCACGTAGATGGGTATCCCCTTCCTTTCGGCCTCGCTGATGTTGTGCGGCCGCTTGCGGTAGTAGTTCTTCAGGGTGAATACCGCCTCTGCTTCGACGATATCATCCACTATCCGCACTGGCACCTTCAAGCCCTTAGCGACTTGCTGGAGGCGGTGCTGGCTCACACCGTATGGATAGATGGCGAGGGGACGATGACGCAGCACCTTCTCCCTGCGGATCAGTGGTGATGGTTCCTCTTCAGCGATGGGGGTTGGCATCTCCTCGACGTGTGTCTCGCCCTCCTCGTCGCGGTATCGGATCTCAGGCGGCAGGAAACGGCCCTCCAGAATGGCGTCCACAGCCTCAGCGACGTCGTGGCGCGCTGCTACCCGTTCCCAGTCTTGGATCTCGACGACCACATCGAAGGTGGGGGGAGCTTTGCGCTCCAGGATCGACTTTCGAGTCCTCCGTCGTCGGGCCTCCTCGTCACTCAGGGTGACGGACTGAATCCCTCCAATAAGGTCCGCCAGGGTGGGGTTCATCATCAGGTTGTCGAGAGTATTGCCGTGAGCAGTAGCTACCAGTTGGACTCCCCGTTCTGCGATCGTGCGTGCGGCGGCTGCTTCGAGCTCAGTCCCTATCTCGTCGATGACGATTACTTCCGGCATGTGGTTCTCCACAGCCTCGATCATCACCGCGTGCTGCATGGTCGGTGTCTTGACCTGCATACGCCGGGCCTTGCCTATGGCTGGATGGGGAATGTCGCCATCGCCGCCTATCTCGTTGCTGGTATCCACGATCACGACCCTCTTCTTCTCGGCAAGCACGCGCGCCACCTCGCGCAACATCGTGGTCTTGCCCACGCCGGGTCTCCCCAACAGGAGGGTGCTGTTGCCTGACTCCACGATATCGCGAATGATGTCGATGGTGCCGTAGACGGCCCTCCCCACGCGACAGGTCAGGCCCACAATCTTGTCCTCCCGGTTGCGGATGGCCGAGATGCGGTGCAGGGTGCGCTCCAGGCCTGCCCTGTTGTCGTCGCCGAAGCGGCCGATGCGAGAGGCGACGTAGTCGACGTCTTCCTCATTGACCTCGGTCGGACTGAGGATCACTTCCCGATTCACAAAGCGGGCCTCGGGCACCCGGCCGAGGTCGAGGACGACTTCCAGTAGTTCCTCCTCCTGGTTCAAGTCTCGCAAGGCCTCGCGCAACTGAGGGGGCAGTACCTCGACGAGGGCATCGAGATCGTCTGTTATTTCCTGCTGCATGTAGTCAGTGTACCTCACAAGCTGGCAGTTGCCGTGTCAGAAGCATCGTGGGCGATGAAGAGCTTCTAGGTCGCATCCTGGCAATGGTTGCTGGTCGATATGGGCGTCGCTGTCTCCACGCCTTTTTCCAGGGCTGGGCTCAGTTTCTCCGCCGGGATTCTGGCGGGAGCTGTGGTTTGCCGGGTCATGAGTAGCTCTGAGGTCAGAGGCGCGAAGCCCAGGTTTTCCATAGTTGGCCGTAGCCCGCCTTCGTATTCTCGCACGCCACAGTAGAGAGGTCGCTCCGGGGTTGGCGCGAGCATGGACAAAAGCTCGGACAGCACCAGTTCTGCGTCTTCAGAGGCCCTGGGTTCGAGCAGAACTCTGAGCCAGTGACCGTCTTGACCGGTGAAGATGCGAAGGTGTGCGCGGATCTCACCAGAGTCCTCCCAGACGTATTCGCTCATTTCTCGGCTCATCCACCAGGGCAAGAGAGCCGTGAGGTCCCTCTCCACCTCAGTTCCTCCCTCCATCTGCTGTACCAGCCGGGGAGTCAGCGAGCTTCGCAGGCGTTTCAGGGCGCTGGCATCGTGCTCCTCTGCCGGACGGAGGTGCTTGCTGCCCGGGGTTGGCAAGTGTCGAGAAGGTTGATCCAGTCGCAGCACATACCTGCGGGCATAGGCGCTGAAACCTGCGTGTCGGAAGACCTCAACGGACTGGCCATCGTCGGGAACCTTGGCGAAGATGCGCTGGAGGCCCGACTCGCCCTTGACGACGCTTAAGTGCTGCAACAGGTCGTCCCAAAGCTGGGCCGTGGCCGTCGAGCCGTCGAGGAAAGGCGACACGAATTCCACATCGCATGAGAGGCTGCCGGCTCGATCCCAGGCCTGGAGGAATCCGGCTGCGCGCTGGTCGACGGAATGGTCATCCTCGACGAAGGTAGTGCTCCGGCCCTGCGTGAACGAGAGACACTCCAGCAGGGCCAGCGACAGCGGTGCAGGAGACCAGAGCAGGGCTGTCTCCAGATCGAGACAGGCGACCTTTTCCTGGAGTCTTCGGACCAATAGGATGTCGGATAGATTGAACCGTCTGATCACAGCCGCTCTCAGGAAGCCGGGTTGGCCCTCGTCCCAAGACAAGCGTCATAGCACTGCGTGAACTCGATCGCTACTGCGGTGAGGGAAACCTGAATGGAAGCACCTATCTCGCGGGTGAACCGAGGCATCCTTTCCTGCTCTGCAGTTCTCTCTGCTGTGCCTGGCTCAGAGGGGACTCTTCCTTCTCGCCTTGCTTGAGTTGGTTGACCGACTGCTCGAGCTTCAGCACCCGCTCCCTCAGTTTGGAGTTCTCTTCCTTGAGATTGAAGTTGTCTTGAATCAAGACTCCCAGGAGGTTACGGTTCACCTGGAGGCTGTTCTGCAAAGCCTGCTGGTTGTCGTTGATGTTGCGCAGCGCGTCGGCGACGACGACCAGGCTGGATCCCAAAGCGGGGGCCTCCATGTCTTTCTCAGGGGCCACCATGGGGTAGGTCTTTTCACGCGACGGGTACTCGTCGGAGAAAGCGGCGCCCTCTCTCTTGAGGCGCTCGATCACCTGGTCGTAGGTCAGTCCCTGGTCGAGCAACACTTTCACTCGCGTCAGGAGCTGCACGTCCTCATCGGTATAACGCCGGTGACTCGCCGTTCCGGAACTCGCACTGTCCGGCTTCGCCGCCGTCTGGGACAGGTAGGGATGGAACTCCTTTGCCCAGCGACGGAGGGTTGAGGTGGAGATGTCCAGTTCCCTCGCGACGTCGCCGGGTTGTCTCAGTTCGCCGTCTGTCATTTCAGCTACACCCTTCCTCCAGTTTCAAGAAGCTATGCCTCCGCACCCCACACCACGTCTAACTCTGGTCAGTCTCCCCAGCAGGCAGTTCTCGTTCGGGCTGGCTCAATTGGACCTGGGCATCGCCGGCCTCAGGGCGATCCTGTTCCACCACGCGGTAGGTACCCTCGACGACGGCTGACAACTGTTCCAGGTGCTGTCGCACGACGTCGGTCGGGCAGAGCTCGACGAACAGCTTGAGGCCGATCAACAAGACGGCCACATCATCCAGTTGGCCGAGCCCCAGCATGGGGTCCATGAGCAGGTCTATGGGCCAGACGATGTAGGCTATCGTGGCCGGAATGATCAGCTTGGGCCAGATGGGTACCCGTCGATCGCCCAGTAGCCGCAGAATCAGCCTGCCCTGCTTGAGCATATCGGCCAGCCAGCTAGCCGTACGCGCAGGGTCGCGTAAGCTCCTTTTATCTGACACAACCGTTCCTTTTCTTGGTACTGTAACACATTATACACTGGCCTCATGCTCTTGGCAAGTGGAAACCGTGGCGGGCTTGTCGACGCTCCCCCGACGTTGTACAATGGATTCGACCGCGATGGTGGGTGCGTAACGTGCAGGACCGTCTGGTGGACATCCGCTGCGGATGTGACGCTACCTGGTGTATTCCTCGACGCGACCAGCTTCAGGGGGGTGAAATCCGTAGCGTTTTCTCGGACAACGTCGGCAGGGGAGGTATGGTGATGGTGGGTGTGAACGAACAGGCGAAGGACTTCGAGCTGACCAGTGACACTGGCGAAACCGTCAGGCTCGCCGACTTCAGAGGCCGGAAGGTCATTCTCTACTTCTACCCCAAGGCTCTGAGCAAGGGTTGAACGGACCACGCGGTCGGATTCCGTGATGAATTCGAGAACATCAGAGCGGCCAATGGCGAAGTGATCGGCGTGAGTCCGGATCCGCCGGAGCGCCTGGCCAGGTTTAGGGCCAAGAACGACCTGCCCTTCGTACTGCTCTCCGACCCGGATCACGTCGTGGCGGAGACGTACGGCGTGTGGGGAGAGAAGAAGATGTACGGGAAGACCTTCATGGGCATCATCAGGAGCCACTTTGTGATCAATGAAGAGGGGCGCATCGTGGATGCCCAGATCAAGGTCAGCCCCAAGAAGAGCGTGGAACTGGCTGTGGCGGCGCTCGACTGACTTGCAGACCTCGGAGGTCCCAAGAAGCGACCTCAGGAGGACGCCCTGGTCGGCGCTCACATCGTCCCTCTGGGGGCGGTGCCCTCGTTGACGTAGCGCGTCAGCTCACCGACACTCAACTGCTCTATTCCCAACTTGTCCAAGGTCCGCCCGCGCCGCCAGTAGTCAGTGTGGTGGACGAAGCAAGCCAGACGGATGATGCTGTCCATCCCGCGAACGGAAACCCCGTACCGTCGTCCCAAGGCTGCCATGGGCACCAGGCTCATGGGCACATCTTCGAAGAGATACCGGTGACGGAGGGTGCGGGGCGCCATGATACCCTGGTAGCCAGGCTGGTTGTGTATGGCTTCGGTGAGGTCAGCGCCGATGGTGTCGTAGGCCATCTTCAGCCATTCCAGCCCGGTTTGGGCGCGGATGCCGAGGGCTGAGGCCACAGTCACGCGCTCGCGGTCCAGGACTTGCAGAACGCGGCCCACCGCAGGGGTCACGCCGTCGATGTAGAACTGGAAGTCGCCCCTGGTTGATTCAATACGGCCTGCATTGAGCAGGGTGAGGGCGGGGTGGAAGACAGCTCCCATGTTGTTCAGTCCGGTGTGCAACACGTTCACTCCATCGATGAACTGGGGGTAGGCCGAATGGAGGCATTCCAGCACCATCTCTGTTCGGGTGGCCGGTAGTGCTGCCAGCGGCACCGCATCCTTGATGCGAAAGATGCGCGACTCAGCAGGGCCTTCCGAACGACTCGCGTAGATGAACGTCGCGGCTTCGGCGATAGTGACGTCAGCCTGACACCCGCGGTCCCTGAGGACTTTGGCGAACTCCAGGGCGCCACCAGTCCGGCCCGGGTTGAGGACTAGAATCTGCCCATCGTGGAGGTGGGGCGCGCATTTCCCGGCGACATCGGCGTGGGCAGAGGAGGGCAACACGGCCATGATGATCTGGGCCTCCTGGAGAGCTTCGGCCATGTCCGAGGTCACCAAGGCCAACTCCGCAAAGCCGTGGGGTCCTCCTTCGTAGCTGGTGAGATGGATCGTACCCCGAGCTTTGATGGCGGCCACGTTTTCCGGTGTGCGATTGTACAAGGTGACAGGGAAGCCCATCAGGGCCAGGTGGGCTGCCATGGCCTTGCCGCCGTGTCCGGCACCGATAACCGTATAGCGCGTGTCGTCGCTCATGAGCGCTGTACTCCTCTCTAGCGTTGCTTGGTCACATTCGTGCTGGAAACGAGATCTCCAGGTTGGCTATTCTCTCTTCTTCGGATAACGTGCGGCCGGTGGCTGGCTCCACCGCCACACAGGCGCCTCGTTTGTCTATACGAGTCACGATCTCGCCGCAAGCGAAAGGGTTGTTGAGGAGGTGCGGTGCGTCCAGCAGTCCGGCGGTCACGGCTCGCGTCAAGACGACTGGGTCCGTCAGTGGGTCCTCCACATCCGGTTCGGCCAACCGGCCGATGGACCGCAGCGTGATTCTCGCTTCCTCTACCAGTTCCTTCCTCCTCTGCTGGACGACAGGGTCGAAGCTCATGTCGGGCTGTCCCCGAAGCGCGTTCTCGACGACCCGTCTAGCTAGCTTGCAGGCCTGGATGACGTCCTCTGCCGTGGCAGCATGGTGGGCCTCGGTAAAACAAACCACGTGTACGATCTCTGGCCTCAGCGCCATCTGGAGATAGACGCTCGCGGAGAGATGTCCGCGCGCAGCGTGCGGATCGAGAGGGTAGCTGAGCAGTCCGGTGCGCGTCTGCTTCCAGATGTGGAAACCTGGCCCCGCCAGAGGCTCGATCAGGTCCAGACAGGCCAGCATTTTGGCCAGGTCCATGCTGTCGGAAAGGCCGGGCGGACTGTTGAACATGAACTGGGCGATGTAGTCCTTCACGCCGAAGGCTTGGGCGTTGTAGGCGGAGAGGTAAGCAGCGACGACGAACACGACGTCCGGAGCGTCGCGCATACCCCAGTGGTGGGGCTCGTTCAGCTCGACGGGCAAACCGCGCTCGCCGTACCAGGACATCAGACGCTGATGCTCCCGGATGGAGCCTTCCAGGTCCCAGGGACCTCGTCCGTCCATCTGGTTGAACCAGAAGATGGGGATAGCACACCAGGCGTTGTTGATGGTCTCCAGGTACATCTCCGCCAACCGAATAAAGTCGTCTGTCCCGGAGTACGTTCTCAGGAGCGGGTAATTGCCGCGCCTGCTGGCAGCGTGGAGCGTTCGGTAGTCGTCCGCTGAGCGCACCGGCACTCCGCCCGCTCCCGTCCGACGAGGGTCTTGGCGCTCCGGATGGAAGAAGTTGGCCTGGGCGTCCTGGTCTGTGCCCAGCGAGATGACGTCCAGGATCTGGGCTTCGGCGATGCGCTCTATACCCTCGCGGGTCGCCTCCACGGTGGGCAGCCCGAAATGGTGGCGGATGATGGGGTAGGGCGCCTTCCAGGTGAGCCGCTCCATTGCGGTCTGGGGGAAATCCTCCTCGACCAGGTCGGTGTGCACTTGACCTTTGGCGTAGGCCAACACCATCTCCACCGTTTCACTGCCGTCGAAGACCCGTTCGAAGAAGCCAATGGCCCGGGCCCGTGAAGCGACGGGTGGGGTGCCACCGAAGGCGAACCTCACTCCAGCTTTCCTCAGGTCGTCCGCCTCTTCTGCAAACTCGCCCAGCAACCGCTCACCGGTCTCCGGCGTCAACCGGTAGGAGACACCCACCAGGTCGGCCTTCTCTCGCCGGGCCGCGTCCAGCACTTCGTCTATGGGCACGGCGGGACCCAGAAAGACCGTGCGCCAGCCGGCAGCCTCGGCCAGCCGGAGGAAGTTCATCACTCCAGCAACGTGGACGCATTCGCCTAGTGCTGCGGCGACGACGGTTTTCAAGGACGTCTCCTCAACTACGCGGTGAGGGAGAGGCAGGTTGGATTGCCTCATCGTGTGCGTAAGCATACGGGCGGGAGTAGCAATCGTCGCTGTGGTAGGTCTGCCACGCGTGAGGAAAGCTTCGCGACCGGAGCAGCCCGGGCGCTGGCCACCAGAGTCCCCTTGGCGATGACGGCGGGGATCCCTCGCTCTCTTTCGCGGTCTCATTCTACCACGGGATGTGGAGCCGGGGCAAGCACAACGTGAGCCTCGGCAGTACGCACGAAGATTTAAGGTAAAGAATACTTGACATCTAGTCAAAGATACTGTTTACTAGGTAAAGTAAACTTTACAATAGCCAAACGGATGACCAGCCAGGAGGAAACATGGCTTTGCGGAACCGGTTGAAGGAACTGCGCGCGCGGCACCATCTAACTCAGCAAGCACTGGCTGACCAGACGGGGGTGTCGCGGCAATCGATCAACTCCATCGAGACGGGGCGGTATTCCCCCTCGATGAAGCTGGCGTTGCGCATCGCCCGCGTCCTTGAAGTGCCCCTGGAAGAAGCCTTCTGGTTAGAAGATGATGTGGAGGGTTCATGATAATGAGAGGTTTGGCCTGGTACTATGTTACTCGATTGCTGATCGTTGGCCTGTGGCTTCTCGCTGCGACGGTCGTTGGGTTGCCCATCTGGGCGAGCGCACTTCCCGCTGCGGCCATGATCGCCTACTTCGTGTGGTTGCCGCGCAGCGGGAGGTACGTTGTTCGCGAAGATCGGCCCCTGGCGCCGATGCGACGAGACGAGCGGAGCCAGGCGATCAGCGGCAGGGCAGCAACCTGCGCTTTCGTGGTGCAGACTCTGCTGGTCGGAGCAGGCATCGTCTGGGGCGCACTATCGCACCAGCAAGAGCTTAGCGGGTTCCTCGGCCTGGTGCTGGCCGGCGGTTTGATGACCTACCTGGTGGCTCAAGGCTGGCTGGCCGTTCGGAGTTGATCGTCAAGGGCCTCGGTCGCCTTGCGTCCAGGGGATTGAGGCCCCAATGTCCACACTCTTCGGCTGGACCCAACCGGCGAAGGAGTACTACGCGCCGACTGGCTCTCGCAGAATTGCCCGCTAGTCTACAGGAACCCCACGCCTTGCAGCAGGATCTCGTGGCGGCTCTCTTTCATCCGGCAGTGGCCAGCGGGAGATGCTGGACGGTGTCCGATGGCAAGAAGGGCACTTTGTTCGACTCTCGCAAATCCTGTCCGCCGCTCTCGTACGGCTCGATCCAGACCTGGTAGAGGCAGCAGTCGCTCAGACCGGTCAGTTCGCAAGACAGTTGGTCGGGATCGGTGATAGGAATCGGCGATGCCCCCTGGTCGGCATCGCCGCCGCCGTCGCTGGAGTAGCAGACGCGGTATCCATCCAGGTCAGGGTGTTGGGGCTTGTTCCAGAAGAGGTACGCCGTGCCGTCCCTCCATAGGCCCCGCAGCCTGACGTAGCTATCGACGTAGACGTAATCTATCTGGTCGTACCAGTCCTCAGGGTTCGAGGCGCCCGGCGCGCGATGTTCGAAGACGCCCAGTCCCGCGTTGGCCGCCAGTGCGAGATAGTCGTCTGCGTCGTCCGGCACTCCAGCCTCCGCCTTCAAGAAGTCGTACATCACGGAGTCTATGGCTACCGGGTCCTGGGAGAAGAGGAGGCTGCGAGGTGCGTCGTCGTCGAAGATGGCCCACCGCTCCGGCTCGGAGGACTGGTCGCCGCGGCTGCCATACAGCCCGTCGGCGATGGTCAGCACCGTTTTGCCCACGAAGTGCGGATTCTTGTAGATGTCCACCAGAGGGTTGTAGGTCGAGGTAAAGTCGTCCTCGGAGGGGAATGTGTAGCGGTGCAGAGCAGCGCAGTTGTGGATGCTCCCGAAGTGGTTCTTGAAGGAGAGAGTAACCCACGCACAGCAGTGCTTCTTCATGATGGGCATGTTGATCAGATACCGCGCTTTGACCAGAACGTTGCTGATATGCTGATCGGCCAGGGTTGGCTCTCCGGGTGGGGTGTCGAAGCTGACCGTCTCTGTGGAGCTGAAGCCCTGGGGGTTGCTGGTCGAGTCCCCCGAGAACTGGATGCCCGGGTAGTCGCAGCCATTCTTGAAGCGGGTGGGGATGGACCTCACCGCGTCGTAGACCCAGATGTCCGATTCTGCAACAGGGACCTCTTTGAGACCGGCGATCACCGCATTCACCGGCTCGATGAGGGCGTCGATAGCGTTGTCGCTGTCAGCCAAGGAACCGGCGTTATTGAAGTTGACCTTGATAGCCACCCTCTCGCCTGGGATGTAGTCGGGGAGCAGCGCCCTCCAGGCGTCTCCACGGCTCTTTCTCCCCGTGAGCTCCATGACGCCACGGTCCACCATCTCGCTGACCACATCCTGGTTCACGTAGTCGCCCCACCAACCGGTGGAGAAGTCCCAGGTGGTGGCCCGGGCGCAATGGACGTGCACCACCTTGGGTTTGGGCGCGCTGGGCGCTGCGACCAGGGGGAGGCGAGGTTTCAAGGCCGCCATACCCGCCAAGAGGGCGGAGAGCCGTAGGAACCGTTTGCGCGACACACGTCTGGCGCTGTGGGCACTTCTAGCAGTCATCAGGTTGTCGTTGTTGCCTGATCAGTGACAGGATCGCCCTATTGTATGCGCGGTGACAGCCACAGTCAATGTAGAAGCGTACCATTGTCGGTCGAGATGGTGGAAAATGGGGTCCGAGGTGTTGCCAAAGGTGGCCAAGACAGCTACAATACACTCTACTACGTTTGCCCATCGCTCGTCGGAGGAGTCACGATGAAGGTCCGGACTTGTCTCACACTGTTGGCGGTTGTCTGTCTCGTGATGGGCGGCTGCACGATCCCATCTCTTTCCATCAACGTGGAGCCGGCCGAACCGCCCGAGGAGGAGGCCACGGCTCCGCCCCTGGAGGAGATCACGCCTCTGGTGGTAGAGACGGCCGCCCCTGAGGCCCCCACAGCGGAGCCTGAGGCGCCGACTCCGACCAACACTCTGGTCGTACCGTCGGCATCGGAAGAGACGGCGACGCCGGAGCCTCCGGCCGCCGCCCCCACTGAGGAGGCGAGTGAGCCGCCCCCCGAGGAGCCCCAGGCCCCGGCTTCGCCCATACCCACGGCCATGGTGGACCCGGAGCTCGTGGCGCTGTGGGAGTACGCCATGGCTTTGAGGGAAGAGGTGGCGGAGCCTCTGGAGGAGATGGTGACGGCCCTCGACGATCTGGGGATCGGGAGCGGGGCGGGAGACCTCGTCGCCATCTGCACGGGTGTGGACGTAGTGGTGGGGACCATCGCCGAGGTGCAGCAGGGGCTGGACCAGGTGGGCCAGCCGCCTGTGGACGATCCCGATCTACACGAGGCCTACGACGAGTTGAATCTTGCGCTGGACGACCTGGCGCAGGGCTTCCAGTTGGTGCAGTCTGCCTGCCAGACGATGAATCTGGGGGCGGCGTTGGAAGCGAAGGACTACCTGATCAGCGGGGGCCAGCACCTGGAAAACGCCGCCGAGGCTATCGACCGGTGGGAGGACAAGGTGGGGTTGTAGTCCTTCCCCGGTTGAATCCGCGCCTGTCGAGGTCGACCCTTGGCGGACGTTGTGGACAGTGGGAGGTGGTCACGTGGGCGGTGAGGAGGAGAGTGAGGGGGCGAAGACCTCAGAGAGGGTTTGCAGGGTCTGCCACCTTCCCTACGAAGGCGATGAGTGCCTGTGGTGTAAGGCCGAGAGGGAACACGCCTCTGCGGTGGTCGAGCAGAGAGGCCGGCGCTACTCGAGAGATGAGAAAGGGAATCTGGAGAGCGGCCAGACACCCAAGTTTAGCTGAACCCCAGCCCTCGTTCCTTGAGGCTCACGTACCTCTGCTGGCCGATGATCAGGTGATCCAGCACGTCCACATCTAGGAGCTTCCCCGCCTCCACGATCTGCCGGGTGATGTTCACGTCCTCTGGAGAGGGGGTGGGGTCGCCTGAGGGGTGGTTGTGGACCACGATCACGGCTGCGCAGTTGGCCCTCACGGCCTCGCGGAACAGTTCCCCCACCCGCATCACGGAGGCGTTCAGGCTGCCGATGTAGATGGTGGGGATGCCCAGGACGCGGTTCTTGGTGTCCAGAAGCACAACTCGGAGGTGTTCCTGCTCCAGGAGGCCCATTTCGAGCAGCAGCAGGTTGGCCACGTCCGCTGGTGACTTGACCTGGGGACGTTCATCGGGCGAGGCTACCATCAGCCGCTTGCCCAGCTCGAGGGCGGCCTGGAGCTGGGCGGCCTTGGCCTGGCCCAGTCCGTGGACGTCGCACAGATCGGCGAAGCTGGCCTTGGCGATCCCCGCCAGGCCGTGGAATTGCGCCAGGAGACGGCTGCCCAGGTTGATCACGCTTTCGGACTTTGTCCCTGTGCGGAGGATGATGGCCAGCAGTTCGGAGGTGGAGAGAGAACCGGGACCGTAGAACTGGAGCCTCTCGCGAGGCCGTTCGCTCTCGGGCAGGTCCCGGATCATGGTTTGGTACTCCACCAACTTTCGCTCCTGCATCCTTCCTCCTCCCTCGGAGTCCCCCCGGTTTGGCCTGTCTGCGTGGTCCTGTCCCCAGTCTACTCAGCCATGAAGCTCCCGGTCCAGTAGGGTCGCTCCGGAACCTGGCCCGCGTCCAGCATCTCCCGCCACGCCTCATCGGTGAGACGGTCGCTCATCGGCCAGGGGAACTCGTAGTGGGAGAAGACGCCGCCCTTGGTCAAGACCAACTGCCCTTCGATTTCGGCGACTACGTAGATCTCGAAGATACGTCCCACCGCCTCCTCCAAGACGAAACCCATGGGATCAGTCGCTACGTCGGCCACGACCGCCGCCTCTTCGTCCTCCAGGAAGGCCCGGCCCTCCACTTCGTCCTTGTCGGCAGCAGCGAGGGTCAACCCTTCCAGCAGGCCGCCGTAGTAG
>DAOUEW010000191.1:0-1770 GCA_034430275.1 Anaerolineae bacterium
GTGGTAGGCACAGAAGGAGAAGATGGCACCCGCTACGAACGAGGCGATTCTGTTGACCGAGAGGTGCCTGGCCAGGAGGAAGGTGAAAGAACCCGCGAGCACAAATGACAAAACGAAGATCAGGCTGTAGCTGATCACCGCCCCGAAGAGGAGTTCCAGAGGAACCGCTAGCAGCAGAGAAGGCGTTCCCTCCCACAGTGTCGGCACGTCGGGGAGCGGGTGGAAGATCAGATCGGTCGTGCTCAGAGGGACCTGAGGGTCGGTGATGGCGCGGGCGAAGGCCCAGGCGTCCCAGGCCATGCGCGGCGCATCGCCAAAGCCTGGAATGTGGCTGTCCAATCTGACCATCGTGGGATAGGTCAGTATGCCGGTGAGCAGCAGGTACAGGGCAGAGACCAGGGCCAACTCCCGCCCTGCCGAGAGCCGCCTGGGCGCACCGCCAGTTGTTGTGCCTGTGTCTGACATACTGGTTGCCTAGCCCGGCCGCCACACCGTGCCCTGAGGGAACAGCCTGCTTCTTCTGCCAGTCAGACGGCTATCCCTGCCAGGCACGGCTTGGCCATGGCCGCCATCGATCCAGAACCTCCCGCCCTCCTGCTCAGGGGCAGAAGCTACCGATCAGCAGCCGCCCCCTGCCATCTATGGCGTAGTACTCGGACCGCGCAGTCAGGGTGGTCTTGGTCTTTGGCTGCACGACCCGGACGCCTATCTCCAGGGGGCCGGAAAGCGGATCCCCCTCAGAGTCCTTGGAGGGTAACAGTGTATAGTCGGCGACAACCACACCCGGCGCCCACCACGAGGTCCCGTACCGGGCCCTCTGCCCGTCGAGGCGGAACTGATACCCCAGCCTGTGAGAGACTCGAGCGACTATTCTGTCGGCGCCGCCCTCGATGAGTTGGACACGCATGTCGTAGTCCTCACCCAGGGTCGAGTTGGACCGCCAGAAGGAAACGAGGAACACACAACTCGGACTTCCATCGGGGCAGCAGGTCGATTCTACCAGCAGGTGATCCAGGAGCTCTAGTCGCCCTGAGAACGTCGCTCGGGTTGACGACTCCTGGCGCGGCGCCTCGTGGGCCACCAGTCCCTCATCCTCATATACGGGCTCGCCCAGAGCGCGGCGCAGGAAGGCCCTCACCTCCTCATAATCGCTGCCGGTGTATGTCTCGGCATAAGGTCCAGCTTGTCGCTGCGCCACGACGTATCTGATGTCATTGTAGGCCAGAAGCTTGCCAAAGGCGATCTCGAACGCCGGCCAGTCGTCGCTCTCCAAGAGAGTCACCGGCGGCGACAGGAGCTTGCCGCGCAGCACCCAGTGAGGGAACAGCACCACGGGCAGAGGATCGCGAGCCAGGTAGCCGGACACCAGCTTCCTGTGGTGGTAGATCTGATAGAGCATGTACCACCCCGTGCTTTGCTGGTGCCCCGCACCAGATGGGAGTTCGAAGAGGGCTCCACCTTCGAGGCCGTCAAGCACCTGCTCATAGAACACCGGCGCCGCGACGGGAGAGGACCGGAAGGGGAAAGACAGAAGCGACTCGAAAGACGACATCAGGACGACCACCGACACCACGATCGCTTTGCCCATCGCTCGGTCCGAGATTCTGCCCAGGACATCGCTCAGACCGTAACCAGCCAGAACTGAGACAGACAGCATCAGAGTGATGCCGGACCGGCTGGGCGCTCGAAGCCCCTCGAACAAGGGCAGTATCGCCAATAGTGCATAGGGCAACGGGCACAGAGCCCGGCCCGCCACGTGCAGGACCGGCC
>DAOUEW010000192.1:0-1770 GCA_034430275.1 Anaerolineae bacterium
GTGGTAGGCACAGAAGGAGAAGATGGCACCCGCTACGAACGAGGCGATTCTGTTGACCGAGAGGTGCCTGGCCAGGAGGAAGGTGAAAGAACCCGCGAGCACAAATGACAAAACGAAGATCAGGCTGTAGCTGATCACCACCCCGAAGAGGAGTTCCAGAGGAACCGCTAGCAGCAGAGAAGGCGTTCCCTCCCACAGTGTCGGCACGTCGGGGAGCGGGTGGAAGATCAGATCGGTCGTGCTCAGAGGGATCTGAGGATCGATGATAGCGCGGGCGAAGGCCCACGCGTCCCAGGCCATGCGCGGCGCATCGCCGAAGCCTGGGATGTGACTGCCCAACCTGACCATCGTCGGATAGGTCAGTACGCCGGTGAGAAGCAGGTACAGGGCAGAGACCAGGACCAACTCCCGCCCTGCTGAGAGGCGCCTGGGCGCACCACCAATTGCTGTGCCCTTGTCCAACATACTGGTTGCCTCGCCCAGCTTCCGCGCCGGGCCCTAAGGGAACAGTTCGCTTCTTCTCCTAGTCAGACGGCTGTCTCTGCCAGGTGCGGCTTGGCCATGGCCGCCGGCGGTACAGAACCTCACGCCCTCCTGCTCAGGGACGGAAGCTACCGATCAGCAAGCGCCCCCTACCATCGATGGTGTAGTACTCGGACCGCGCAGTGAGGGCGGTCTTGGTCGCTGGCTGTACGACCCGGACCCCTATCTCCAGGAGGCCAGAAAGTGGCTCCCCGTCAGAGTCCTTCGAGGGTAGCAGTGTATAGTCGGCGATGACCACACCCGGGGCCCACCACGATGTTCTGTACCGGGCCCTCTGCCCGTCGAGGCGGAACTGATACCCGAGCCTATGAGAGACTCGAGCGACTACTCTGTCAGCGCCGCCTTCGGTGAGTTGGACACGCAAGTCGTAGTCCTCACTGAGAGTCGAGTTGGCCTGCCAGAAGGAAACAAGGAATACGCAGCTCAGACTTCCGTCGGGGCAGTAGCTCGATTCTACCAGCAAGTGATCCAGGAGCTCTAGTCGCCCTGAGAACGTCGCTCGGGTTGACGACTCCTGGCGCGGCGCTTCATGGGCCACCAGCCCCTCGTCCTCATATACCGGCTCGCCCAGAGCGAGGCGCAGGAAGGCCCTCACCTCTTCATAATCGTCTTCGTCGTACGGCGTGGCGTAAGGTCCAGCCTGTCGGTGCAACACGACGTACCTGATGTCATTGTAGGCCAGGAGCTTTCCAAGGCCGACCTCGAACGCCTGCCAATTGTCGCTCTCCAACAGAGTCACTGGCGGCGAAAGCAGTTGGCCGCGCAGCACCCAGTGAGGGAACAGCACCACGGGCAGAGGATCACGAGCCAGGTAGCCGGACACCAGCTTCCTGTGGTGGGAGATCTGATAGAGCATGTACCAACCCGTGCTTTGTTGATGCCCAGGACCAGACGGGAGTTCGAAGAGGGCTCCACCATCGAGTCCATCAAGCACCTGCTCATAGAACACCGGCGCCCCGACAGACGAGGATTGGTACGGGAAAGCCGGAAGTGACTCGAAAGACGACATCAGGACAACTACTGACACAACGATCGCTTTGTTCATCGCCCGGCCTGGGATCCTGCCCAGCAGATCGCTGAGACCGTAGCCAGCCAGAACTGAGACAGACAGCATCAGAGTGATGCCGGACCGGCTGGGCGCTCGAAGCCCCTCGAACAAGGGCAGTATCGCCAATAGTGCATAGGGCAACGGGCACAGAGCCCGGCCCGCCACGTGCAGGACCGGCC
>DAOUEW010000193.1:0-3661 GCA_034430275.1 Anaerolineae bacterium
GGAACCTTCTCAGACTTGCCGCTCTCAACACGGACTCACTAAGCCCCTCGATGGTATTCTCCTCCACCAAAGTCGCGATGCGGCTCGTGATCTCTCTGTGCTCCTCGTCCAGCGGCACTATGCCCGGACACTCCTTGACTTTGTGCATCAGCTCCGGAGGCACCAGCCCCGTGTCCAGGTTGAGGTACCTGACCGCATCCCGCAGGTCGTCCTTGAAGTTCACGTACTCCTGATTGACGAACTGGATGTCCTCCCTGGTCAGAGCGCTTAGGCCGAGCAACTCCGGCGGCAGGCCTATGGAATAGAGCGCGGCGGTGAACTTGATGGCGCGCGGCAGGGCGGTCTTTCCCATGTTGCGCGAATACCCGAAGAGGCCAATGTGCAGCTTCCTCTTCCGCCTGTTGGGGACGTAGCGCGCCAGGTGATTGATCAGTGGTGCCAGGGTCTCCACCTGCCGTGCATACTCCGCGGAGTACCTCTCGATGACCTGGAGGCACCTCTCCTCGTCCACTTCCGGAGGTATACCCGTCTCCCTCTCGCGCAGCTTGCGTATGGCCTCCTGTACCTGCTGGGGCGGGTTATCGTACTTGAACGCCGACTGAATGGTGAAGGTATGGGTGCTGGGGTATTCCCGGACCATGTCGTCCACGTTGTCAGGCCGCAGGTTGCCCCGGAACGGAGCCGAGCCGACGCCGACGATGGGATACAGCCTCACACCGATCTCCTGGGACAACCGGTGCAGCCTCTGAAGGGTGATCTTGTTCAGCAGAACCGCGCTGACCTGACCATAGTTCATCGCCGGATCGGACCTGGCCAGAAAGACCCTCTGGTGTTCGACGTCTTTGTCTCGGAGGTACTCCCTCACCACGTCGTGTGCCCCCAGCATGTGCTGCATGGTCTCGAAGAGAGGTATGACGTTGATCTTCGAAGGGTGGAACTCGCCAATCCACTCCGCGATGGTGGACCCACCGTTGGCGAAGGACTTGTTCTGTTTGCCAGCCACGAAATCGCAGTAGTACCTGTAGATGCGGTCCATGGACACGGCCGAGTCCGTCATGGGCAGGATGACCTCGAACACCGGGGGCGTATCGTCTCCATAGAACAGGCTGGCGGCGTCGAACGAGCGCGGTATCCCCTCCAACGTCTCCAGCACTACCTTGGCCTCGGTTCTCTCGATGGTGGGATTGGGAACCCTCAAAGTGATGAAGGCATCTCGGCCCAGCTTCGTCTGCGAGAAGAAGGAGTCATACTTGGTCAGCAGCTTCTTGACCACGAACGCATCGACTTCCTTACCTTCGCAGTCCCACATCTGCTCGTCACAACCCAGGTGCGAGAAGGCATAGTAGGCTTCCTGGATCTCGTCCTCGCCCCCCAGTTCCGCGTTCTCGGCAAAGAAGGGCGAATTGACGTTGTCCGGATGCTGGGTGCTCATACACTTCGGGATTCTCACTATTTCATCTGCCACACTGCCATCCTCCCCAACCGAGGCGCATGAGCCCAGTTTACGAAGGACCGCATTTCGCGCCATGGGCGGAGATGCGGTCCCGACCGTGAACTGCCAATTCCAGTCTCTCGAGGGGCTGCTCCCAGGCCCGTGCCCCTCAGCAGGGTACCAATCGAGTCGTATTATAGCCTTTCCAGACCCCCAGGTCAATTCTCCGCTGCGCTGCTGGCCGTCACAGCGCTATGCACGGATGCTTCAACGCAGCCCGTGCTTTCGTATGACAACACTCGCCCAGGGCCAGAGTAACGCATCACGTGCGGAGGAGTGCGCGGCGAAGTGGCAATCGCGGGTCAGCGCGGGCGATGAAGCCAGCTCTACCTCAGCTTGAGGACCAACCAGGCGATACAACCGATGGACACGGCGATCAGCAGACCGTAGGGCAGGGTCTTTTTCATCACCTCGCCCTCCCGGCCCGCCAGACCCGCCGTGCTGCAACCTACGATGACCTTGGCCGGGGCCAACATGCTGCCCAGTGCGCCGCCGGTGGTCTGGGCGCCCAGCACCACCAGCGCGCTGACCCCGATCAACTGCGCCGTGGTCTGCTGAAGGGGGGCGAAGATCACGTTGGAGTTGGTGTTACTCCCCGTCATGAACGCTCCTAACGTGCCGATCAGCGGCGAGAAGAAGGGGAAGGCGCCGCCCACGCTCTCGCTGATGCCTCTGGCCAGCAACTGGACCATGCCACAGTGGTCCATGATCATGGCCATACCCACCATGGAGGCGATGCCGATGCTGGACGGCACGGCGCTGGACAGGGTCCCGCGCCCGATCCGGCCCAGTACTCCGGGGCGATAGTGGCCCGTGGTTCTGTAGATCAAGAACGAGATCACACAGGTGTAGCCCAACAGAGCACCGGCGTGCCCGAACAGACTGATCGTCCTGCCGGGACCGGCCCCCGTGATCCAACCGTAGGTGGTGGTCACCTGGGGAAGGTCGATCCTGAGGACCACCATGTTCAGGAGGTCGTGTACAGGACCCACCAACTCAGCGGCACTCACGACGACCACCAGGATCAGGTAGGCCGAGACGGCCAGCAGCGGGTGCAGTCCGGTCTCTCCCTCGGCACCCGGATCCAGGTCGCCAGCGCTTTCTTCTGTGTTTCGATACAAAGGCAGTCTGGCGACCACACCTCCAGCCACCAGGCCCGCCAGCCCGGCCACGAAGCCAGCCAGGTTCCATAGGCCGTTGACGGCCAATACGTACTGGGTCAGGCTCATCGCGGTCCCCATGATCAGAATGGCCACCACTCCTCGCCGCAGCCCTCGGAGACCGTCGTAGGCGTGGACCGCCGCCACGCCGCAGCCGAAGCAGGCGAGTCCCAGGAACAGACTGGACCACGGGGCCAGGGCATACCCTTCCAGCCCAGTGGCCGCGATCAGCGCCTGGAACGAGGAGGCGATGTCGCCGAAGGTCACCGACCAGGAGTGGCCGATGGCCACTGCCGCCACGGAGATCACAGGACTGAAACCCATACCGATCAACAGCGGAGCGACCACTGCGATGGGCACCCCGAACCCCGCCACGCCCTGGAGAAAGGAGCTGAAGGCCCAGCTCAGGATCAGCAACTGGAGCATTCTGTCCCCCGTCAGGCGAGCGATGCTCCTGCCGATGACGGTGATGGCCCCCGCCTCGTTGACCACGTGGTATAGCACCAGGGCCATCCAGATGATGTACAAGACGTAGAGGCTGAGCAGCACCCCCCTGATCTGGGAGTAGAAGAGCACCTCCGGAGTAGCCCCGAAGAACAGAAGCCCCACCACCAGGGCCACCAGCCACCCGATGGGACCTGCCTTGGAGCCGCCCCAGCGTAGCCCTACCATCAAGATCAGTACCGCCACGATGGGCAGCAACGCGATGAGCCAGTTCAAGAGGTAAACACTTTGCATACGTACACCACCATGTATTGGGATTGCATAGACAGAAGGAGTTCATGAGAAGGCGAGCTCGTCACCCCGACACGGCGGAGAGCAGACTCACGTTCTGCCCCTTCAGCGTAACGACCAGCCCCCAGCCAAAGAACTCGGTGACCTTCAACCTGGCGGTCAGCCGGTGTACACCCGGTGAGACTTTCCGCGTCACCGCATGGTAATCGCCGTGAACATACCCCCGCTCCTCGTAGCTGCCGAAGCCAGAGAAGGTGTTGGCGCCCTCGAAGAT
>DAOUEW010000194.1:0-14811 GCA_034430275.1 Anaerolineae bacterium
TCCCGGAGGAGAGATCTGGTATCGTGTCCTTTGCGCATCCCTAGTATGAGTCCGAGGAGCTCCTCCAGCGACTGTCTGAGGCTGGGATCGTCGTGTCCTTGCGCGAAGGAGCGATCCGGGCGTCTGCGCACCTCTACAACAACGAGGAGGACATCGAGCGCTTGGTTGAGGCGCTGCCTCAGTAGGTGACGCCGGCCGCCCGCGCTGTACGCAGCATGGTCGCGGCTGCCCTCCAGCGCTGCACCACTGGCAGGCCAAGGCGTCCAGGCGATGTTGGCGCAGCTCCATGTGGACCCTCGATGGACGGTGGTCGCGGTCAACCGCCGACCGGCTGATGAGGAGTCCGTCCTTCGCGCCGGTGACGAGGTGAACCTGCTCAGCCTGATCACGGGAGCGTGGTGAGTGCGTGCCCTGGCCGCCGTTCGTTCCAGACGTGGCTGTGTGGTCGTAGTCGCCGCGGCTGGTACAAGCGCTAAGCGTAGCGCTCGAAGCGGTCCTTGTCCGCTTTGCAGATGGGGCACTTCAAGGGTGGCTGGGGCCGGGCGCAGAGATAGCCGCACACCTTGCAGCGCCACACAGGGAGGCCACCGCGAGTGAAGCCGACCAGTTCCTCTTCGTGCTCTTCCGCGGGCGCAGGCTTGGCCCCGCGACGCTCAGGCACTGGCTCCGCTTGCTTCTCCCCCGTGGCGATCTCCTCGCTGACGTAGAGGGCGCAATAGCAGGCGCCGTACTCGTCCAGATCAGGGTCGCGGTAGTCGCACGGACAGATGATGTCCAGATCGCTCTCCCTCACGCCCTCCGCCAGACGACAGGGGCAGGACTGGTAGCCGTACCGTTTCTCGTTGGTGAGCAGCCCTTCCATAAGGCCCAGGACGAACTCCTCGTCGGGATTGAGGAGGTAGCCTCCCGCCTCCGCCTCCCGCTTGAGCCGCTCGTACAGCGCCTCGGCATCTTGTGAACTCATAACCCTAGCACCTCCCGCAGACGGCTTTCGTCGAAGCCGATCACGACCTGGGTCTCCCCATTGCTCACGACCACCGTTGGGAAACTCCTCCGGAGGTTATACTGAGAGACCTCAGCCAGTGCTCGCGCTTTGTCACCCGGGCCTAACAGATCCAGGTACTCGTGCTCATAGCTGACCTCGTTCTCGTCGAGAAACCGCTTGGTCTTCCTGCACCAACCACACGTGCTGAGGAAGTATCCTTTGACCTTTCTCATCTTGCGTTGTCTCCTTCCCGGAGTCCGGGCCTGCGCGCTCCGCCGGTGCATGATCCATCGCACTTGTATACTATTCTACCACATAGCGCCGGCACTTGCCGTCACAGGATTCTCGGGTGCGTGGCGAGCTCTCCCAGCGACGCATGCACGTTCCGGGTGCCTTGCCGCTGGGTGGGCTTGCCAGCGCCTGCTACCTGCTGTAGAATAGTCGCAGCATCTGTGCGTCACCCTCGAGGAGAGCCGAGTTGCGGCTGGACCCCACCATTTTCCGCGAGTACGATATCAGAGGTATCGCCTGGGAGAATCTGGATCCCCAGGTGTGCACGGTTCTCGGTGCCGCGTACGGGACCATCATCCGGGACCAAGGAGGGAGGCGAGTCGTCGTTGGACGAGACGGACGGATCAGCTCTCCGGACCTCTGCCGCGCCTTGATAGCCGGTCTTGTGGGTGCCGGCTGTGAGGTCTACGATATCGGCCTGGTCACCACGCCGATGGTGCACTTCGCGATCAAGGAACTCGGCGCGGATGGCGGTGCGGCGGTCACAGCCAGCCACAACCCCACACAGTACAACGGGCTCAAGCTTCGCACCAGAGATCAGCCTCTCAGTGGCGAGGACATCCAGCATCTCAAGCAAGTGGCAGAGAACGGCCCCTTCAGCGAGGGAGTGGGGCGTCGCGTCGCGCTAGCCAGCATCGTCGATAACTATCTGGTTGCCATTAGGCAGCGCACGCGCGTGGAGAAGGGTTTCAAACTGGTCGTCGATGCAGGGAATGGTGCAGCGGGCCTCGTGGCGCCAGAGCTGTTCCGCCAGTTGGGCTGTGAGGTGACGGAGCTGTACTGCGAATTGGATGGTCGCTTCCCCCACCATCTCCCGGACCCCAGTGAGGAGGAGAACTTGCAGGACCTCGTCACCGCTGTGAAAGGGCACCATGCGGATGTGGGCTTCGCCTACGACGGCGATGGAGACCGCTTGGGACTGGTCACGGACGAGGGCGAGGTGTTGTCGGGCGACCTCATACTTGCGTTGATGGCCGGCGAGGTCCTGAAACGCCGGAAGGGCACTATTGTCTTCGACCTGCTATCCTCTCGGTCCTTGATCGATGTGATTCATCGACACGGCGGGATCCCCGTCATGGCGCCTACCGGCTACACGCGGGTCATGGCGGAGATCCAGCGCACCGGCGCGCTGATGGGGGGAGAGGCCAGCGGGCACATCTTCCTCAACGACGAGCTATTCGACTTCGACGATGGGATCTTCGCTTCAGCCAAGGTGCTGGAGGCGCTGTCTGGCTCAGGGCGCAGGCTCTCGGAACTGGCGGCGGACCTCCCTCGATACTGCTCGGGGCCCGAGGTCAAGCTTCCCTGTTCTGACGAACACAAGTTCATGGTGATGGACCGCATCAGGGAGCACTTCCGGGATCGCTTCGAGTTGGTGGATCTCGATGGCTTGCGGATCGAGTTCGAGCAGGGGTGGGCGTCGGTGCGAGCGTCCCATACCACGCCCAACGTCGCCCTCGTCTTCGAGGCGCGGACGCCGGAGACCCTCGCCGAGATCAAAACTTCCATTATGAGGGAGATCGCCACGTGCTGTGCAGAGGAGATCTCTTCGGGGGTACTGGGGTTTGCAGCCAATGGATGATCGATCGCCATTACATAGAGAGTGCTTCTCCGCAATACAGTGAGGATCATGGCCAAAGAATCGTCTACATCCCACCGGGACTTGAGGAGCAGGATCACCGGCAGCAGACTGCTGCGCTTCCTGTTGCCGGGCTGGCACATCAAACGCTGGCTGGTGGCCCTCTTCCTGGGCATCTTGCTGCTGAGTCTCGGTTTTGCCTATGTTCTGGCGCATCTCTATCGGACGGCGCCGTTTCCCCCCTGGGTCTACTACTTGACACTACAGTTTATACCCCACGTGGAGCGAGGCATTCTCCTGGGCGTGATCGGGGTCTCTCTGGTCGTGGTCTCGTTCCTCAAGTTGAGCCACACGCTGGTGGCGCCCTTCGTGGCCAAGAAGGCCAGCAACGAGAGCCTGGTCGACGTGGTGTACGACTACTACCACGGCCCCAGCGAGAAGCCCAAAGTCGTGGTCTTCGCGGGCACGGACGGATTGTCCATGCTGCTGCGGATTGCCAAGGAGGTTCCCTGGCAGATCACGGGGGTCGTTCCCCCTCTGGGGAGCGGGGCTGCGTTTTCGAAACTGCGCCGGGGCCTCGGGACTTCGGGGGAGGAGGTGCTCTTCTCGACCACCGACAAGGTACAGATTGTCGCCGAGCTTGAAGACGGGAGGACCCTGGCCGGGGAGTCGCAGATCTTGCGGGGTCAGAATGGTAGCCTTGTCAAGAAGGTGTGGCTGGAGTCGATGGCCGACGAGTCGCCGGGAGCGCCGGTGACCGCTTCTCCGGAGGTGATCGAAGCGCTTGATGTGGCGGACGCCGTCGTCATCGGGCCGGGTTCGTTGTTCACGAACATCATTCCCACCATGCTGGTGCCAGAGATCAACGAGATCTTGAAGCGGAGCAGCGCCAGGAAGATATTCGTGTGCAACATCATGACCCAGCCCAACGTGACAGAAGGGTACTCTGTCGCCGACCACGTACGGGCTATCCAGAATAGCTGTGGGTTCCGGCTGGACTACGTGCTGGTCAGCAGAACTGAGGAGATAGCGGACTCGGTGCTGGCCCGCTACCGGAGTGTTTCCGCCGAGCCGGTGGGTTCCGTGCCCGTGGTGAAGGATGACACCCAGATCATACTGTTCGAGGATACGCCCGAGGAACTGGTGCTTGTAGAGGGGGCGCTCCTCATCGAGAGGGACCTCGTGCAGGAGGTGGCGGAGAAGGGCGCCAACGGTGTCCAGAAGATCGTCCTGCGCCACGATCCGCTCAAGCTGTCCGCGGCGGTGTCTGGGATCCTCAGGGACTACGCGTTCCAGGCAAAGCTCTCTGCCAGTCGCGCTGTGTTCAAGGAGTACGATATCCGGGGCGTGGCAGACGCTGATCTGACGGCGGGGGCCATAGAGACCATAGGCAAGGCCTTCGGGACCTACATCCAGAGAACAACCGGACGAAACAAGGTAGTCGTCGGTCGCGACGTCAGGCTGTCTTCGGAGCGCTTCTTCGGCGCAGTCACTAAGGGACTGCTCTCCACAGGCTGTCACATGGTGGACACCGGCGTGGTGCCCACGCCTGCGCTTTCCTTCGCTATCGATCACGTCTTCGCCGACGGCGCAGTGATGGTCACTGCCAGCCACAACCCCGCGGAATTCAATGGTCTCAAGCTTCAGATTGGGCCTTATCCACTCGCCGGAGAGGCGTTGCAGCACGTGGAGAGGTTGATCGCCAAGAACCAGTACGAGGTTGGCAAGGGGTCCATGGAGCAGGTAGACGTGCTTCCGCGCTACCTCGACTGTATTCGGGAGCGTGTCCGTCCTCAGCGCAGGCTGAAGGTGGTAGTAGACGGAGGCAACGGGACGGCGGGTCTTCTCGCCAGCCAACTGATCGAAGACCTGGGGTGTGAAGTGGTGCCGTTGTACTGTGAGCCCGATGGTCGCTTCCCGAACCACGAGCCGGACCCTCTGGTCGAGGAGAACATCAGGGAGTTGCAGGCGACGGTTGTGAGAGAGGGCGCGCACGTCGGGATTGGATTCGATGGCGACGGAGACAGGCTCGGTGTGGTTGACGAAGAAGGAAACATGGTGCTCCCTGACAAGTACGTGGCTCTTCTGGCAAGAGAGTTCCTGGTCAGCGGGCCAGGCAAGGTAGTGCTCGACGTACGGTGTTCGCAATCCTTGATCGACGACGTAGCGGCCCACGGAGGGATCCCTCTCGTGACCCGGTGCGGAAACGCCTACATCCTCCAGAAGATGCGGCAGGAGAACGCGGTTCTGGGTGTGGAGCTCAGCGGCCACGTCTTCTTCAACGATCCCCCTCTCAACTCCGACGATGCCTTGCTGGCAGCAGGTAAGCTCGTCGAGTATCTCTCCAAGACGGAGCAGTCCCTGTCGGAGCTGGTCCGCGGACTGCCGCAGTACTACAGCTCTCCGGAGATGAGGATACCGTGTTCCGAGACGGAGAAGTTCAGCATCGTGGAGGCGATAAAGGAGTCGTTCATCGAGACCCACGAGGTGCTGGACATAGACGGCGCGCGCATCAGGTTCGATGGTGGTTGGGCCCTGGTTAGAGCTTCGAACACCCAGCCGGTGTTATCGGTGAGGATGGAGGGTCGGACGGAGGAGGACCTCCGGCGCATACAGGAGGCGGTGACCGGCCGGATAGCGCAGTTCGTGCCGTTGACCGGAGGCCCTTAGTAGTAGGTCGGTGCAAGGAAGAGAAAGCATGGCTAACCTGGGTGAGCGCGCAGGACAGGGAGAGCTCCAAGCAGGACGCGAAATGCTGGCGGGTTTCCTAGGACCCTGGCATCAGGCCGTAGAGTACCCCCAGTCGGCCCAGGAAACGGTGCTCCGGCGCTTGCTGGACGGATATGCGCAGACACGGTATGGCGTAGAGCACGGCGCTGGGGAAGTCGCGACCATCGAGGAGTACAGAGCTGCCTTTCCCGTGGTCGACTACGAGGAGTTCAAGCCCCTCATCGAGCGCACTATGGCAGGTGGGGAGGACTTGTTGCTCTACGAACCGCCGGTTGGATGGGCCATCACGCGGGGGACGACCAAGGGCGAGTCCAAGTTCATTCCTATGACCGCCACCGACCTCGAGATGCGCGTCAGCGCCGGCCGCGCCCTGATGAACTACATCGCCCGAACTGGCCAACTGGATACGTTACAAGGTGTAAACCTGAACCTGAACTTCCCTTCTGTGGTGGGCACCGTGCGGATGGGTGATCGGGAGGTGGAGTACGGCTATAGCTCCGGCATCTACCTGAAGCACACCACAGCAGGCACGCCTCTCCGTTCCCTCCCCAGCCAGGAGGAAGTCGACGCCCTCGGTGGCGGAAAGACCATAGCGGACTGGGAGCGGCGGTTCGAGCTAGCCTACGAGCGGTGCAAAGAAGAGAACGTGACCATCGTGGGAGGGGTGGCCCCGACGGTCGTGGATTTCGGCCGCTATCTCCATCAGAGACATGGCGTGTATCCCAAGGACCTGTGGCGGGTGCGCATCATGACCTTGGGCAGTGTGCCAGGGATCAACACGAAGTATCGGCCTATCCTCCGGGCGCTCTATGGGCCTGCGGACGTCGCCGAGATCTACGGCACGACGGAGGGGATGTTCGGCCAGCAGCGGGACGAGAAGCGCGCCTGGGTGCCCAACTACGATCTCTTCTTCTTCGAGGTCGAGACCAGAGACGGCGCGCAGATGATGCACGAGATGAGCCCTGGGCAAACGGGCAGTCTCGTGGTCTCCACGCCTATCCTGCCCCGCTACAAGATCGGCGATCTAATCAAGGCCTTCCAGCCGCCCTACTTCCGCTGCATCGGGCGCGACAAGCCGATCACGCGCCTCCGCTACTGGTGGGACCAACTGGTGACCATGGACCTGGGTCGGCTCTAGTCCCTAGTGGGCTAGGGCTTGGGCCTGATGAAGACTCCGACGATGATCGCCAGGCCGACGGCGATGATCACGAAGGGCCAGGTCAACTCCCATCCCACCAGTCCACCGAGACCGATAGCCAGGGCCACGAAGGCCAGAATGATACGCCCCCTGACTGGCCGGCGGTAGGTGGGCATCAGCATCCGGAGTAGGATCTCCAGCAAGAAGAGCAGCCCCGCGCCAAGGAAGATGTAGCTCCAAGCGTTCTCCCAGGTCAGCCACGGATACATGCCCAGGTTGGCCGCCGCGAAGACTAGCCCGGCGAGGATGATGATCAGGCCCCAGACCAGCGGACCGAGAGCGTCGCCGCCCGTCCACTGTTCGCCTTTGTCCCACTCGCGCTGGCCGCTGTCCTTCTCTTCCTTCTCCTGTTTCTCGTCTTTCCTTCTGTCTGGGTACTCTTCGCTCATTTCTCGGCCTCCTTCCCCGTTGGGTGCTGATGTGTGCATTCTACGGCAAGCAGCACCATTAGGCAACCCTGTGGTCTAGAGGAGTTGGACCGCTCAGGCGGGACAGCTCCCGCGCCGGACAAGAGTCTTTCGCTGACTTTGCAGAGGCCACTGAAGCCCGATGTGACGGATGCTTCTTGTGTACTTGCCCCCACCGACAGCGGCCGCGCGCCAACCCAGTGCGTGGTGAGGACCTTCTACTCGCAGCCCACGGTCCATTCCCCGGGGTCGGCATCGAAGCCCTGGTGTGGTTCTCCAGCTCCAATGATGTCCCATATCTGTCGAAAGGGGGTTGTCCCTACTCGTCAAGCCATTCCCGCAGCGCAGACTTGATCTTCTCCTCGACCTTGCGCCCGACGGTGGCCCAGTCGTCGTCTGTCTCGGCGCCAGCCCATTGTCCCAGCCCGGACTTGACGTGGTTCTCGATATGCTTGCCGATCTCTTCCCAGCTCTCGTCAGGTTCCCCGCCCACGGTGGTGGCCACGTCAGCCTTGATTCTGCTCGCCGCCTTCTGGCCCAGGGTGTCCCAATCGTCCTCGGGCCCCGCTCCAGCCCATTGGCCGAGCCCGGACTTGACACGTTCCTCGACGTGGCGGCCGATTCCCTCCCAGTCTTCCTCCGACTCGCCTCCCACTCCGGTGGCGACTTCGGCCCGGATCTTGCTTTCCATCTTCTGGCCGATGGCCTCCCAACCGTCTGCTGCGTCGGCCCCGGCCCAGGCCGCGAGTTCTTTTCTGATCTTGGCTTCGATGTCACGCCCGATCTCTTCCCATTCCTCACTGCGTCTTGTCCGGTCGCTCATGGCCCTGCTCCTTTCTCTGCCATTTACGGGGGCCATACATCTCCGTCGCCCACGTATCTAAGCGGTTATCTCTAGACCTGAGATCTCGGTGAGTTTGGAGACAACTGTGTCCTCGATCTCCTGGAGGCGCTCCGGGGTCCGCGCCTCGAAACGTAGGACCAACGCAGGCTGCGTATTGGAGGCACGCACCAGTCCCCAGCCGTCGCCGAAGAGGATGCGGGCTCCGTCCACGTCGACGACCTCATACTGTCGCTTGAAATACTCGACGATGCTCGCGACGATCTGGAACTTTTCCTCGTCGGAGCAGTCTACTCGCATCTCCGGCGTGGAGTAGTACTCGGGCACGTCGGCCAGCATCTCACCTATCCTCTTGTCAGATCGAGCCAGGAGCCGCACCAAGCGCAGAGATGCGTAGATCGCATCGTCGTAGCCGAAGTACTCGTCAGCGAAGAAGAGATGGCCGCTCATCTCGCCAGCCAGAGGGGAGTTCTCCTCTTTCATCTTCTTCTTGATGAAGGAGTGTCCGGTGCGCCACATCAGGGGTTTGCCCCCGGCCTTCTCAATTTCATCAGGTAGAGCCTGAGAGCATTTCACCTCGAAGATGATGGTGGCTCCGGGCTGTTTGGACAGGACCTCTCTGGAGAAGAGGATCAGAAGCTGATCGCCCCAGATGATGTTGCCGTTTTCATCGACGACCCCCAGCCGGTCTGCGTCACCGTCGTAGGCCATACCCAGCTCTGCTCCCTGACTGGCGACCTGGGCGATGAGGTCTGTAAGAAAGGCCGGCACCGTCGGGTCGGGGTGGTGGTTGGGAAACGTACCATCCACCTCACAGTAGAGCCCCGAGGCATCGGCCCCTAGATCGCGAAGCAATTGTGGGCAGAACATGCCCCCCAGGCCGTTGCCGGCATCTACGACGACTTTGACCTCTCTGTCGAACCGTCCGATTCGCTCCTTCAGCGTGGCGAGGTAGGCAGGCCTGATATCGAGCTCTGTGAGCTGTCCGGCTCCTCTGGGATACTCACCTGCTTCGATGATCTGGCGGATTCTCTGGATCTCCGGTCCGTACAGCGTCGCGTGGCCTACGGCCAGCTTGAATCCGTTGAATTCGGGAGGATTATGGCTGCCTGTGATCATCACTCCTCCTTGTATGTCCAGGTGGAAGAGTGAGAAGTACAGCGTAGGGGTGGGCACCATTCCTATGTCGACCACGTCCACACCGGTGGACAGGATGCCCTTGATCAACGAGTCTCGGAAGCGAGGTGAACTGACGCGGGCATCGTACCCTACACTCACCTTCGTGTGGCCCAGGTTGACCATCTGGGCACCGTAGCCCTTGCCCAGTTTCTCCACCACTTCGTCGGTCAGGTCCTCGTCCACCACTCCTCGCACGTCATACTGTCTGAAGATGCGAGAGTTGACTTCGTCGTTCATAGAGTCTCTCCTTTCGGCAGATAGCTTGGCGCGGAGCCGTGGCCACGATTAAGGTGCTAGGCCCCGTATTTGGCCAGCCGGAGGGCGTTGGCCATAGCCAGGGGCATGATGTCTGTGGCAGGGAAGCGTCCCAGGGCACCATTGGCGCAGGCACGCTCGGAGAACTCGCTGGCCGCATCGGAGCGGCAGTGCCTCGAGTAGAGGAGAACAGGCACTGGGTGCCAGCTATGGGAGCGGAGGAGCGCTGGGGTCGAGTGATCGCCGGTGACGACGAGGACATCCGGCTCGAGCTCCAGCAGCGCCGGGACCACGGTTGCGTCGACCTGCTCGATGAGCTGAGCCTTTCTTGCGAAGTCGCCGTCCTCTCCCGCGCTGTCGGTCTTCTTGACGTGGAGGAAGAAGAAATCGTAGTCAGCCCAAGACTCTCGCAGGGTCTCCGCTTCCTCCTCCAGACTTTCGCCGGTGGGAAGGATGTTCATACCCACCAGTCGTGCCGCGCCCCGGTACATGGGGTAGACCGCGATTGCGGCTGCGTGAAGCCCATACACCTCTTTCATGCTCGGCAAGCCGGGGTTCTTGTCCATCCCGCGGAGGGTCACCATGTTGGCGGGGTGCCGATCGGCCAGGAGTTCCCTCGCCTGTGCGATCCATTGGTTCACGAGGGACGCCGCCAGTTCCGCCTCTGGGCGCAACGCCTTGACGGGCAGGGGCGCTGCCCCCACTTGCTGCGGATCTGTCTCCGTGAGGGGGCCGGACAAGCCCTCGCCGCGCAAGACGAGGACAAAACGGTAGTCCTTGACGACTTCGGCGAAGGTCTGTACACTGGGCAGTGTAATGGAGCGCAGCACCTCCACCAGTTCGGCACCCTTCTCCGTGGGGATACGTCCCGCGCGCCTGTCGGTGATCAAACCGTCCTCGTCCACGGTGCAGAAGTTGCCCCGCGCCGCCAGGTCGCTGCTCTCCAAGTCGAAGCCGATGCCGAGGGCCTCCAACACCCCACGACCGATCTGATGGCGAATCGGATCGTAGCCGAACAGCGCCAAGTGCGAGGGACCGCTGCCCGGCGTGATGCCTGGACCAATGGGGTCGTGGAGGCCACATATGCCGTCTCGGGCCAGGGCGTCCAGATGCGGCGTGTGGGCGGTCTCCAGTTCAGTGAGACCACCTGGTTCCAGCGGTGCGCCTCCCAGCCCATCCATGACCAGCAGCACGATCTTGGTGGTGTTGGGAATCACCAACGATGATAGAGTCTCTTGGTCGGTCAACTTGGATCACCTACGACCTGTCTTCGAGGGCTGCCACTCCGGGCAGGGTCTTGCCTTCCAGGAACTCCAGGGAGGCACCACCTCCCGTGGAGACATGAGTGATCGTGTCCGCCAGCCCGGCTTGCTGCAGGGCGGCCACTGAATCGCCGCCTCCTACGATGGTGGTCGCGCGCGTCTTGGCCAGACTGGTCGCCAGGGCCACCGTGCCAGCGGCAAAGCGCGGGAACTCGAACACTCCCATGGGGCCATTCCAGACCACCGTAGCGGCCGAGGAGAGCCGCTCCTCGAACAGGCCCACGGTCCTGGGCCCAATGTCCAGGATGCGCCAGTCGGATGGCACCTGGTCGACGCCCACCGTTCGGGCGTTGGCATCTTCCGAAAAGGCATCGGCGATGACCACGTCCACGGGCAGCACCAGCTTGTCGCCAGCGCCCTCCAGGATTTCACGCGCCTCACCCAGGCTGTCGTCCTCCACCAGAGAAAGGCCCACTTCGTGTCCCTGGGCCTTGAGGAAAGTGTTGGCCATCCCTCCGCCCACGAGCAGCAGATCCACGTTCGACAACAGACTATGGATCACGCCGATCTTCCCCGAGATCTTGGCGCCGCCGAGGATGGCTACGAAGGGGTGGGCGGGATCCGCCAAGATCTGGCCCAGCATCTGCAGCTCTCGTTCCATGAGAAAGCCGGCCACTGCTGGCAGGTAGTTGGGCACACCAGCAGTCGAGGCGTGAGCGCGATGAGCGGTGCCGAAGGCGTCGTTGACATATAAGTCAGCGAGAGATGCTAGCTTCTGCGCGAAACCCTGGTCGTTGGCCTCTTCCTCCGGGTGGAACCGGAGGTTCTCCAGCAGGAGGACCTGGCCCGGTTTCAGTCCCTGGGCAGCCTTTTCTACCTCAGGGCCGATGCAGTCGTCGAGCTTGACCACCTCGAGACCGAGTAGCTCAGACAGCCGGCGGGCGACAGCATCCATCCGTAGCTCGTCGTGGACCTCTCCCATGGGACGCCCGAGATGCGACATCAGTATCACCGATGCGCCCTGCTCCAGCAGGTATCGGATGGTGGGGAGGGCCGCTTGAATGCGGGTGTCGTCGGTCACCTGGCCGTTCTCGAGCGGCACGTTGAAGTCCACCCTTACCAGGACGCGCTTGCCCTGGACAGGAATGTCTCTGACGGTCTTCTTGGTCACAATCCCCCCTGCGCCATCAGCAGGTGCGAGAGATGCCCCGGCCTTCGCTTGGCGAAGACGGCGGGCGCTCCCGTGGGTTTGGCCGTGGCGGAGAGCTTAGAGCCGCTCGGCCACGTAATTGGCCAGGTCCACCAGCCGGGTCGAGTAGCCCCACTCGTTGTCATACCAGGACACGACCTTGACCATGTTGCCTTGCATGACCTGGGTGTACTCGGCGTCCACGATACTGGATCGGGAATCGCCCTTAAAGTCCACCGAGACCAAAGGCTCTTCGCTGTAGCCAAGTATGCCTTTCAGTCTGCCCTCGGCAGCTTCCTTGAACAGGGTGCGCAGTTCGTCGGTGGTCGTTTCTCGTTCGACTTCCACCGTGAGGTCGATGAGGGATACCGTGGACGTAGGCACACGCACCGCGAACGCGTCGAGTTTGCCGTCCAGCTCCGGAATGACCACGCCTATCGCGCGGGCTGCACCCGTGCTGGTGGGCACAATGTTCATCGCCGCAGCTCGCGCGCGCCGCAGGTCCTTGTGGCCCATGTCCAGCAGGCGCTGACCGCTGGTGTAGGCGTGGATGGTGGTCATGAGACCCTTGACGATACCGAATTCGTCGTTCACGAGCTTGGCGACCGGAGCCAGGCAATTGGTGGTGCACGATGCGTTGGAGATGATGTGGTGCTTCTTGTTGTCGTAGAGCTCCTCGTTGACACCGAGGACGATGGTGATGTCTTCTTGCTTGGCGGGGGCGCTGATGAGGACCTTCTTCGCGCCTGCCTTGATGTGGGCGGCAGCCAGCGGGCCCTCGCGAAAGACGCCGGTGGACTCGATGACGATCTCGACTCCCAACTCAGCCCACGGCAGTTGCGCAGGGTCACGCTCGGCGAGCACATTGATCTTCTCTCCATCGACCACGAGATCGTTCCCGATCGCTTCCACGGATCCCGGATAGATGCCATAGTTGGTGTCATACTCGAAAAGGTGTGCGTTGGTGACGGCGTCGAAAAGGTCGTTGACCGCAACGACCTCCAACTCTTCAGGATAGCGCTCGCGAGCGATCCTCAGTGCTTGTCGCCCAACGCGGCCGAAACCATTGATGCCTACCTTCGTAACCATAGGGACTAGTCTCTCCTTTCCCTAGACACTCGAATCCTGCTGTGCTGACGTCATGGCCACCGCTGCTGCTCCGAGCAGTCCCACGTCGCTGCCCAGTTGGGCCGGGCGCACCTCCACCGTGTGGGCGGAGATGGGAAACGCCCGACGATCTATCACGCGGCGCACGGTGTCGAAGAGGCGTTCACCCATGTTGGTCAACCCACCACCGATGACAATGATCTCAGGGTTGAAGAGGTTAACCAGATTGGCCACGCCGACACCGAGGTATTCCATCGCCTCTTGGAGGATCTCCTGGGCCTCGATGTCCCCCTCGTCGGCGGCTTGAGCGACGACTTTGGCGGAGATTTTGGTCAAGTCTCCGTTGACCAGCTCCGCGATAAGCGTCGGCACACCGCGCGACACCCGCTCACGGGCGTCTCTGGCGATGGCCGTGCCCGAGGCAAGAGCTTCCAGACACCCTCGGTTTCCGCAGCCACAGAGAGGCCCGTTGGGCAGAAGAGTCATGTGTCCGATCTCGCCTGCCGCTCCGGCGGCCCCTTGATAGAGTCGTCCGTTCAGGACAAAGCCGCCGCCGATCCCCGTGCTGGCAGTGACATAGATCATGTGCTGGCAGCCGCGACCGGCGCCAAAGGTGAACTCGGCTAGAGCTGCTGCTGCGGCGTCGTTCTCCAGGTAGGTGGGCAGCGAGACACGATTCTGGATCAGTCTTGCCAGGGGTACGTCGTGCCAGCCGGGTAGGTTGGGCGGTGCGGTCACCGTGCCCGAAGCAGCGTCTATGGGACCTGCCGCAGCTACGCCGATAGCGTTGACCTCGCTGAGATCGATGCTCTGAGAAGCCAGCACCGTTGTCGTAGCTTCGATCAAGCGGTCGAAAACCGACGCCGGTCCTTGCGCTGCCTGCGTCTCACGATACTCCTTGGCCAGAATCCGTCCGCTTCGTTCGACCAGACCGGCGATGATCTTCGTGCCGCCGAGATCAATCCCAAGGAAGAGGTCCTTGTTTGATGGTTGCTCCTTGGCGACGTTCAACTCTCTGGTACGTCCCCGGCGTTCTAGCGGCTCTCACTCGATTCAAGCGTCGTGAAGCCGTCGGTTCCCATTTTACGCGCAAGAGAGCGGTCTTGTCAAGGATTGTGCCGCACAGTCGTGTGAGGTGAGGCCAAGAACGTAGGACCGAGCTCTCAAGAACCATGGGCAGGCTGTGCAGCGGCACGTGGTGGAGTTCCGACTGGCGGTTTCGGGACCCGTGGCATGGTTCCCCTGAGGCTCTTCGCGAGCCAGAAGGCGGCTGGAGTAGGGATGGCCGGCGGAGGTGGGGGAGGGTGACCGGAGGGAGGTGGGCAGGCCTGGTTCACCGTGCGGGATGCAGGAGGTACTTGACGGGACGGATGGAACAGGGTATAATATAGAATGTACGTTTCATTGTAACAAACATGAAATCGTCAAACATCTGGCTCGGTAGTCCCTTTGTCTGGTGATCCAGTGGGGGCAGACCTGGTGCGTGATTGCGGCGGCTGCCGGATATGCAGGCGGTTTTATGGCGGATACTACCGGTACGTCTGATAGCAAGTCGCCAACCCTCAGGGATGTCGCTGAGTTGGCAGGCCTGTCGGTGGCGACAGTGTCACGTGCTCTGAACAAGCCTCACCTCCTGAAGCCAGAGACGCACGAGAGAGTAGTGTCAGCCGTTCAGCAACTGGGCTACGAACCTCGTCGGAGGTACGAGCCTACGTCCCTCGGCCTGGTGGCCCCCCGGGATTTCCCTGAAGGTCACGTGTTCGGCAATTACGTGGCTGGTGTGATCCA
>DAOUEW010000195.1:0-17338 GCA_034430275.1 Anaerolineae bacterium
AGCGTGGCTCTTGATCGCGAGCGCATCGTCTATGGAGCGGAGAGTGAACACGCCTTGCTGATCCACGCCCTCCAGCGGCGGTACGAAGGGATGACTCCCTACCGCCAGAAGAAACCGATCGTAGTGTGTCGCTTCCCCATTCTCCAGAAAGACTCTATGCTCCCCGATGTCCAGGTTCAGGACTGGCGTCGCCAGGTGGACCGCGATGCCCCTGCTGGCATACCACTGCGGCGAATAGACGTAGAGATCCTCCAGTGCTGTGCGCCCTGCCAAGAATGGCACAAGCTTTGGGCGCAGATAGAACGGGCGCGAAGCATCCGTGTAGATCTCTATCTCGCTGTCCGGACTCGCAGCACGAATAGTACGCGCCGCTGTTATCGCCGCGATCCCATTGCCGCCGATGACGAATCTCACCAGCTACAGGCTTTCCGCGATCCGCGCACCGAACTCCCGGCACACCTCCAACTCCTCGGTGGTAGGCACCAGCGTAAACCTCACACCCGGCTCAGGGATCTTGAACTTCACACCCTTGAGTCGATCCTCTATCATACCCACCGCCTCCCCGCTCCAGCCGTATGATCCGAAGGCGCCACCCACCTTGCCGCGCAGCCTGATGGTAGCCAGACTGGAGAGCAGATCCCAGACGGGTTTCACGGCGTCGCCATTGATGGTAGGCGAGCCGACGATCAGCGCCTGCGCCGCCTCGATACGATCCAGGACCTCGCCCGGATCCGTCTCTGTCAGATCGAATACCTCTACTTCGACCCCTTCGGTAGCGGCGCCCTTCGCCACCTCCTCAGCCATCATCTTGGTGTTGCCGTGGGCACTGGCATAGAAGACCAACACCTTCTTGGCTGTGGTGGGCACGGGTGTGCTCCACTCGACGTACTGCTCCACGTACTTCCAAGGATCGCCGCGCAGGATGGGGCCGTGTGACGGAGCGATCACGTCGATGTCCAGCCCCCTGATCTTGGCTATGGCCTCCAGCATCTTGTCCTTGAAGGGGCGCATGATGCCCTGGTAGTAGTACTCGAACTGCTCAGAGAAATCGCCCACCAGGTCATCGAACATCCTCTCGTCACAGAAGTGGCTGCCGAAGACATCGCAAGGGAGGAGCACCTTGTCCTCCACCGCGTAGGTGAACATGGTATCTGGCCAGTGGAGGAAGGGAGCAGAGACGAAACTTAAGGTCTTGCCTCCTAGGTCGAGCACATCGCCGTCGCCCATCTTCAGAGGGTTCACTTCGGCGTTGAGGATGTTCCTCACGTAGTGCTCGCCCGTTCTGGAGACCACCACCCGTGCTTTCTTCGCCTCCTCCAGGAAAGCAGCCAGCGAACCAGAATGGTCGGGCTCCATGTGGTTACACACCACGTAGTCAACGTCCTCCGGCGCCACGAGCCACGTCAGATGTGACAGGAACTGATCGTAGCAGCGCCCCTTCGCCGTGTCCACCACAGCTACCTTCTCGCCTCTGACCAGGTAGGCGTTGTACGTCGTACCCGCCTCGGTGGGGAAGAGGATATCGAAGAGCCGGAGACCAGGGTCCAGGGCACCGATCCAATAGATGTCCTGCTTGATCTCGATAGGTCCCATCCCTACTCGTCCAGTTTCTGGAACATGTCCTTCTCAGCCCCACACTCTGGACACACCCAATCGTCTGGCAGATCCTCGAAAGCTGTACCTGCGGGCATGCCGTTGTCGGGGTCCCCCACGGCGGGGTCGTAGATATACCCACACGCCAAACACTCCCACTTCTCCATTTCCATCTCCTCTCTTCAGCAGATAATCAGGCACCGCCTTAACGGTGGACGCCGCGCTGGCACTCAGGACAGCGGCCGTAGAACACTACGTCACAGCGCTCGATCTCGTAGCCCCTTGCCTCTTCTGCAGACAACTCAGCCCAGGAGGAACTCTGCAGAATGTCCACCACCTTTCGACAACCGAGACATACCAGATGGCAATGGCTCCCGATGTGGGTGTCGTACCGACTCTTACCCTCTCCGACATCCAGGCTCACCAACTCACCCATGCCTACCAGGTCGTTGAGGGTATGGTAGACCGTAGCCAGCGACATGTCTGGCATGACCTCTATCACCGCGTGGTAGATGTCCTCGGCTGACGGGTGGCCGCGGCTGTCGCGCAGAGCTTCGAAGATCAAGCGCCGCTGAGGCGTGACCTTCAACCCCCTCTGTCGCAGGGCCTCACAGAGCTCCTCGACTGTTCTCACGGCAATTACCGAGCGGTTGATAACTCCTCGTAATTTATACTTATTATACAGTGGCCCTTGTCTGATGTCAAGTGGGAAGGTCGACTGTTCGAGCGAACGCCACCACAACCGCGGCTCGATCAGCCGACGGTCACTCTGTCGGGCCGGGAGTAGACGTTCATCTTGTCGCCGCGCACATAGCCGACGACGGTCATCTCCCATTCGCGAGCCAGCTTAAAGGCCAGATCCGTGGGGGTGCTTCGTGAGGCGACGATGGGCACCTCCATCTTGGCAGCCTTGGCTACCATCTCGGAGGAAACGCGACCTGTGGTCAACAACATCCGATCTCTCGTGGGGATACCTCGAAACAGGCACTCTCCCCTGATCTTATCCAGGGTGTTGTGTCTTCCAATGTCCTCGGCCATAACCAGGATCTCCCTGCCGTCCGAGAGAGCCGAGGAGTGAGTACCCCCAACCGACTGATGAATCTCTGATTCGTGTCGCAGATCGCGCATCAGCCGCGATATCTGCCTCGCGGGTACCTCGAGTGAGGAATCTATCTTGGGGTGCATCGATGAGAGATCTTCGAAGGTGATGCCGCGGCCGCACCCCGAGAGGAGTGTGGGACGTCCCGGCGGAGAGAGCGGGCGCCCATCCAGCGATACGTCGATGACCCCCTCCTGATCCTCGCACACTTGTAGCAAGAGTACGTCATCCAGGCTCTCGATAACACCCTCAGCGGCGAGGAAGCCTAACACCAGAAAGTTGAGCTTGTCAGGAGTACAATACAGGGTCACGAGTTCCTGGCCGTTGACGTGGATAGTCCACGCGGCTTCCCGCACCAGAGGCCGCTCCATCTGCTTGCTCTCGCCCCCGGAATACCGGACGTAGGCCACCTTGTTGTCGATCTTATCGGCCATGGACTGTACGATCTATCGATATCCTTGCTCACGCGCCGAGATATCCATTCCTATGGTAAGGATACGCTGTATGGGCAACAAGGGCTTTGCCGACGTGTGCCTCCCATCGAGGACTTTGAGGTACCGGTGGCAATCATCGCACACGTAGAGGCGATAGACCTCTCTCTCGCCAAGGTAGTAGGCGAAGGTCTTCCTCTCGCTGTTGCCACAGAACGTACACTCGCCACGCTTGTACGCCCATGCTACGTCGCAGCGTGAGCAGAGCAGGCGAAGCCCCCCGACCTGCTCCTCGAGAAAGCCAAAGTCAGGCGCCCCGCGGCAGACCGGGCACAGCCGCTGATACCACTGCTCGTCCTCGATCAATGGGGCGAGCACAGTGGCGAAAGCTTGCAGGTACGGATGCAGCACGTGGATAAGCACGAAGGGGAGAATCTCCTCGACTTCCGCCTGCTGCTCCTCAAGCTGCACGCTCCCTTCTGTGAGATAGACGCCCACTATGCTGGCCGCCTGGTCGCCATCACCGGTCAGAAGAGCGCTCGTCTCCTCGAATGCGCCCGCCAATTCCTGCCTGTGGCGGGCTCCGATCTCACAGATCTGCTGACTGAGCATGCCGAAACTGTCTCTATCCCAGTGCAGTTCCCAGTGCTCGATCAGGGACACGCGGTTTTCCACGAGCGCGGCCACCTCCGCCCGATCCGGAGCCAGGTTGGGCATGGCAACCTCTATCGCGGCGCGAGCGGCTATGACCTCCTCGTGGAGGTTTATGGTCTCCACCAACTCAGAATTGCTGTTCCGTTCCTTTCGCAGCGCTACGAGCAACTGCCTATCAGTCGGTGGGGCCTCCATCTGCAACCGGGCTCCTCTCGGGAAAAGGCTTTGAACACTAAGTATACAACATCTGAGCGCTCGAAGCTAGAACAGTAGGCATGGGAAATGGTTCCTAACAGTGTTTTGGGTGGAAACGCCGGTGCCACCGGAGAAGGCAGAGATACAGCAGGCACCTTTCCGAATCTTCTGAACCCGGCTGGTTTCCCATGGCCAGCACTGGACTTCAGTCTGGCGCAGGAGTTGTCGTGAGCAGGTTCGTCACCACCATCCCAAGGTGGTTTGATTTGACCTCGCGAAACGGCTATAATGACAGCAGAACAGGCGTCTCTTGGCCCGCGAAGCCGGCGGGTCACACGATGGCAGCCTTGTTCCGTCCACGAAGCCCTCTCTGATAGATAGGCAGAGGAGGAGCGGCGCATGGAAAATATCACCATCCTTCTGGCCGATGACCACGTACTCGTCCGCCAAGGCACTCGTGAACTACTTGAGCGCGAGGATGACATGAAGGTGGTGGGCGAGGCCGGAGATGGAGAGGAAGCCGTCGCGCTGACCGCCCAGCTCCACCCTCACGTCGTGATCATGGACATCGCCATGCCCAAACTGAACGGGATAGAAGCCACCAGGAGGGTCAAGGAGATTCAGCCCGACAGCGCCGTTCTCATCCTGAGCGCGTACGATGACGATCAGTACGTGTTCGCCATCCTGGAAGCAGGCGCCGCAGGGTACCTGTTGAAGGACGTGCCCGCTCACGAACTGGTCGATGCCATAAGGGCAGTGCACGCCGGTGAGTCTATCCTGGGCCCGACCATAGCGCGAAAGGTCCTGAACCGCTTCGCGTCCTCTCGCAGACAGGGTGCCATCGCCGCCGAGTCGGACCAGCTCAGCGAGAGAGAAATGGAGGTTCTCAAGCTCGCAGCCAGTGGCAAAACGAACATGGAAATCGCCAACGACCTCGCCTTGAGCGTCCGCACCGTTCAGGGTCACCTCAGCAATATCTTCAGCAAGATGCAGGTGGGCTCCCGCACTGAAGCAGTCATACTGGCTCTCCGCATGGGCTGGTTCTCGCTTGAGGACATCCAGTGAGGCACCACCCCATCAACCACAGGCGGTCGAGCAGCCTGGTGCGCCAGAAAAGTACACAAGCCTGAGAATCCAAAGATGCCTTCTACCTCAACTCCGTCACTGAGCCGACTCCAGAGGATCATCTTCAGCCCCAGCCTCTGGCTCGTTATCGCCATGCTCCTGAGCGGCGTGCTGCTCCACTACAGCACACAACTGCGCACTCTGCCCGTTCCCGGGCAAGGCGAGAGCCATCTCACCCGGCACTCCACCGAACGGGTCCTGCTCATTCTTCCCATCGGCTACGCTGCCTTCGCGTTGGGGCCCGGCGTGGGGCTGGTTGTCCTGATCGCAGCCTTCTTCATCATGCTACCACGCATCCTCTTCCTCAGCCCCAGCCCTGCCGACGCCCTCATGGAGACCATCGCCGTCACCCTTGTCGGAGGTCTCACTATCTGGCTGGCCTGGATAAGGAAAGCCCAGGAGGTCCTCCGAGAGAAAGCTACCGTCCGTCTCGAAGCCATCAACGCCGTCTCCGCCGTCTTGACGGGATCTCTGGAACTGCGGCGCATGCTTGGCGAGGCGCTGAACGCCGTCCTGGAGGTCACCGGCCTCGAGGCCGGCATGATATTCGTCCTCGACGAGAAAGACGCCGACCTGACACTTGCAGCCCATCGAGGCTTACCGCCGGGACTCGTCACCGACCAGAGGGGGCTTAGGCTGGCCAGGACACTAGTCACAGACCAGGCGCTGACCAGTCAAATCGCCATCCCGCTCAAGTCGAAGGGTAGATTGCAGGGCGCCATAGTTGTTGGGAGCAGCGGCGCCTACCGCTCCCTGGAAGAGGAGACTGACCTCCTCACTGCCATTGCGTCCGAGATCGGCGTGGCCACAGAGAACGCCAGGCTCCACCGGAATGTGACCAGACAACTGGAAAGGGAGCGGCGTCTCAGCGAGCTGTCAGAGGGGATCACCTCAGAGCTTGAACTAGATAGAGTCTTGCCCAAGGTTGTCCAGATTGCCGAAGGTCTGGTCGATGCCGACGCAGGAGTCATCGCCTTGTTGGACAAGGGCAGAGACGTGATCCGCTATCCTTACCTGCACAGACTGCCGGAAAACCTGTTACAGGTGACTGTGGCGAGAGGGGAAGGACTCGCTGGACAGGTAATAGCCAGCGGAGAAGCAACCGTCATCGAGGACTATGCTGCCTATCCCAGCAGGGTACCGGATTTCGTTGATGGCGGCGTCAAGAGCGTGCTCGCCGTTCCCATTGTGACCGGTGATAGAGTGTTCGGGGCCTTGGGCGTGATAGCTTTGAGAGACAAACGCTCCTTCTCCGATAGAGATGTGACCGTGGTCTCCGGAGTGGCACGACAGGCCGCGGTTGCCATCGAGAATGCGCGCCTCTACGAAAGCATGCGCTCCTACGCGAAGCAGATCCTCACGGCCCAGGAAGTAGAGCGTAGGCGCATGGCTCGTGAGCTTCACGATGACACAGCTCAAGCGCTGGTCGCTCTCTCGCGACAACTCGACACGCTGCTCAGTGACGACGACCACACACCAGGGAGTCTCAGACCACGGATGGAGGAACTCCGCCAGCTCACAGCTCAGATCTCGCGCGACGTGCGCCGTTTCAGCCAGGACCTCAGACCATCTACTCTGGATGACCTGGGCCTGCTGCCAACTCTGGAAGGGTTGAGCAGTAGGCTTTCGGAAGAGGACGACGTACGAGCTCTGCTCGAGGTCGTCGGAGACCAATGCCGCCTGACACCGGAGGTTGAGTTGGTACTCTTCCGTATCGCTCAGGAAGCACTCAACAACGTTCGAAAGCATTCGGGGGCCACGGAAGTCCTCACCAGAGTGGAGTTCACCGATGGAGTGGTGAGGATAACCGTCAGCGACAATGGGCGAGGCTTCACAGTCCCGGATAGACCTGGCGAGCTGGTGGAGACGGGCAAGTTAGGGCTTACCGGGATGCTGGAGCGAGCTCATCTTGCTGGCGGTACCTTGACGGTGCGCTCCAAGCCCGGTGAGGGGACCACCGTCATCGCCGAGATACCGGTTGAGTGCCGGCAGGAGAGAAAGTGATGGACATCGAGACTGCTATCGAAGCCGAGATAGAGCCACACTTGATCGACACGTTGGGCCTGAGTCTAGGCAGGTGTCTGGTCACCCTGGCCACCCTCAGCTACATCACTGCTGGGGGAGGAGAGACCCAGAGGTACCGCGCCTTCGTGGACTCCATTTGCAGCGACGAGAGGGTGGTACGCAAGTGGGGAGCGGACGGCGCAGCGTTACAGGCCAAGGAGTGGAAAGACCTCGTTCCCCTGGAGCCTGAAACCGTCGTGCTCGTGGGTCAACACTTTTCCTGACCAGGAATCCAGCCCCGCAGGAAGACATAGGCCAGGGAGCATATCCCTGGCCTGCAGTGTTCCTGATTGTTGTCGGTGACTCCTGGCGAGAACCCTATGCCATCTCGCGGTATTCACTCTGTGGCGCGTGAGCGCCAACGTGGCCACGATGCCAGTGCTGCCGCTGAATACCCTCTCCTAGCTTTCCCGTCACACCCCCTTTGCATCGTCCACGAGGACGGCCTTGTGCGCCGGGATCACGGTGTTCCTATCCCCCACGTCCTGACCTCTGTCGACGTCGTCACACGATGCGGATACGTGTGATCTCCCTCTTGCTCGGATCCACCACATGCACCGCGCACGCCATGCAGGGATCGAAGGAGTGGATGGTGCGCAGGATCTCTACCGGTTGTTCTGGATCTTCCACGGGAGTACCGATCAGGGAGGCCTCATACGCTCCCATCTGGTCATTCGCATCCCGCGGAGAGGCGTTCCAAGTGGAGGGCACTACGCATTGGTAGTTCTCAATCTTGGCGTCCTTGATGTGCACCCAGTGACCCAGCGCTCCACGGGGAGCCTCTGTGCACCCCCAGCCCTTCGCCTCGGAAGGCCAGGTGGACGGGTCCCAATGATCGAGTTCGTGTATGCGGAGGTCACCGCTGCCGACGTTGGCCGCCAGCTCGTCGGTCCAGGGGATCAACTGCTCCGCCATGACCACCGTCTCGATACAGCGCGCGGCGATACGGCCCAGTGTCGAGAACAGCACCTCCGGCCCCACGTTCAATGTGGCTAGCGCAGCATCGACCCAGTAGCTCACTCGCTCGTGGCCCGATGCATAGGCCACCAGCATCCGCGCCAACGGTCCGACTTCCATGGCTTTGCCTTCGTACCTCGGCGCTTTGATCCAACTGTACTTGCCGTCCGTGTTCAGGAAGTCGAAGGGCGGTTCCGGCCCCGTATAGTTTGCCAGTGTCTCCCCTTCCGACGGATGCTTGGAGGTGTCGCCGTTCTCGTACGAGTACCACGATCGCGTGACGTACTCAGCGATACTGTCATCGTCGAAAGTGCGTACCGAGGTCAGATTCCGGTCGAAGATCACACCCCTCGGAAGGAACAGATCACCCGGCTCTTCGCTGCTGTAAGCGTCCGACAGCGGGAAGTCTCCGTAGGACAGGAAGTTGCCCAACCCTTCGCCCAGTCCGGCCCACTCCAGATAGAAAGGAGCCACGGCGAGCACGTCAGGCAGATAGACCTTGTCTACGAACTCCTTGGCCTTGGTGAAAAGCTGCTTCAGGTAGGCGATGCTGTCGGCGTTGATGGCCGCCTGGCTGTCGGGATCCACCGGGCAGGCCACACCACCGACGAGGTAAGTCTGGAGGTGAGGGTTCTTGCCGCCGAGCAAGGCATGGGCCTTGATGACCTCTCGTTGCCAGTCCAGGGCCTCGATGTAGTGAGCCACGGCCATCAGGTTCGCCTCCGCCGGCAGCTTGTATGCCGGATGCCCCCAGTAGGCGTTCCCAAAGGGGCCCAGTTGTCCGGCGTCGACGAAGGACTTGAGCCTGGATTTGATCCCTGCGAAGTACGACTCACTGGACTTGGGCCAGTCCGAGATGGACTGGGCCAACTGAGCCGTGGCGGCAGGGTCAGCATCCAGGGCGCTGACGATGTCCACCCAATCCAGGGCGTGAAGGTGGTAGAAATGGATCACGTGGTCCTGGACGTATTGAATGGCCTCAATGATGTTACGGATCAGTCGAGCGTTGGTAGGAATCTCGATCCCGAGAGCGTTTTCGACTGCTCGCACGGAGCAGATGGCATGCACCGTTGTTCAAACGCCTCATATACGCTGCGCGAACGCCCAGGCGTCCCGTGGGTCACGCCCTCGAAGGATGATCTCGATACCGCGGAACATCGTGCTGCTACTCCAGGCGTTCGTCACCTGCTGATCCTCTACCTCCGCCTCGATGCGTAGATGCCCCTCGATACGAGTGATTGGGTCTATCGCTATCTTCCTTGCCATTTGATCCTCCTTACCCCCTTCTCATCCTTGAACCTGGCCGCCAAGAAGCACGACCAGGCGTAGCAGGAACCCACCCAGCAGGACCAGCGAAGGGAGCATAAACGCCGCGCCGAGCGCATACTCCCTGTTGGTCGTAGCGTGGGCAAGCTCGAAAGCCAATGGTATGACGAGCCCAAGCACAACTACGCCACCCCAGAACAGCAAGCTCATGGGTCCCGTCAGCAACACGCCGACAGCGGTGGCCGCGGCAGGGGTGGAGAAGGCGGCCAACCAGACTACGAACCCCACCAGCACGACCAACTCCACGATTCCCACCCCGAGGCTCGCCCTGCTCATACTGCGTACGACTTGCTTGGGGATGGGCTCACCTTCGCCACCGAACAACAGGTCGAGCACCCTGCCAAAACCTGTGACCGTGACGAGCAACAGCAGAGCCATCCCCGTGGAGATAGCCGAAGCTACGAACAAGGCGGGCAGTAGCAGGCCAGCCCACAACGCTTGGTTGGTGGCGCTCAAGAGCACTCCGGTATAGGTAATCACCAGGGCCGCCAGCACGAGGGCGACCCAAGACAGAGCGGTGGTCGCAGGGGCCAGAGGACGGATCACCAACGCCAGACCCGAGAGCACAGAGAGTCTCAGCTCGGCGGGATCGAAGCTCTGGACCCACCATAGAGCGATCATCACGATGCCCAGCAGGGCGTACGCCAGAAGGATCCAGCCTCCTATCGACATCGGAGACGAAAACAGCAAGATCAGGCGCGGTGGCTGCGCCCTGAAGAACAGATGCCACGCACGTAGCTGCTGGCCCAGATCCACTACCAGCAGCAGCGAACCCAGCAGGATCAGGGGAACCCCCAAGAACATCGCTATCCTCGGCAGAAGCTGATACCTGCCCTTGCCGAAGTGGCTCATCAAGAAACCCGCGAAATAGGCCCCTCCCGCAATGCCTGCTATCCAAAGGTAGACCGCAAGCGGCCATTCCCACGTCATCATTGTTCGCGTCCTCCGCTACTGCCTGCGTGGCGCTGAGCCACTGCCTCTCGCCGGTGAAGGAGCCAGAAAGGCACCACCGCCACAACAGCCGCGGTCACGAGACCGCTCAACCACTGAACCGCCACGTTGGCCGTTGCAGATCTGGGCGACTGGGGCAGCCCATATGCCTCAAGCGGCAGGGTCAGCACCGAGAGACGTCCTAATCCGCCCAGTTCACTCTCCCCGTATAGATGAGCGTCGGCGAAGCCGCTGATCCTTAGCGCGTCCACCCGTTCCTTGGCCTTGACCAACAGTTCATCACGCTGGCCCCAGGTCAACGCCCCGGTTGGGCAAGCACTTGCGCAGGCAGGCTGGTCACCGTTGGCGACTCGATCGTTGCAGAAGGTGCACTTGCGCGCCGTCCCAGTCTCCTCACTGCGATGAGGGACATTGAAGGGGCAAGCCTGCACGCAGTATCCGCAACCGATGCACCACTCCTGGTCGATGACGACGAACTCTCCGTTGTGTGCTGCCGCCCCCGTAGGGCAGACACTGACGCAACTCGCTTCCGCGCAATGCATACATTGGTAATTGGAGAACGACCACGCATCGCCATGCTCAGCTAGCTTGATCAATGTCCAGGTGTCTGCGGAGAGGTCCAGAGGGCTCTCATAGATGCCCTCGCGATCGTTGGACTCACCCGGCAGCTTGTTCCAGTTCTTGCAGGCCATTTGGCATGCCCGGCAGCCAACGCACTTCGAGGTATCGTAGAGCATGCCCATGCCGGTTTTCTGCGGGCTGGATTCCTTGCGCCAAAGCAGCCCCCCCAGGCCGACGCCTGAGAAGTGTAGGAAGTCTCTACGACTCAGATGCATCTGAATCCTCCTTGCCTCCTCTGGCCTTGGCCACAGCCGCAGTCGCTACGGCTCCGACGCCGATACCGACGGCAGCGCCCAGGGCACCGGCGGCCAGCGGTTCCAGCGGCTCGCGATGCACCTCCACGACTGGTGGGTAGGTGTCCGGCGGGGCAAACTCGTGGATGGCAACCGGTTCGTAGAGTGGCCTCTCCCAGAACGCAGGTTCGGAGCAGCCGATGCAGCCGTGTCCCGAACCCACGGGCCAGGATACACCTTCGTTCCACCTTTGCTCGGGGCAATTGTGAAAGGTCACGGGACCCTTGCATCCCATCTGGTACAGGCACCAACCCTGACGATGGCCCTCGTCTCCCCACTCCTGCACGAACTCGCCGGCGTCGAAGTGACCTCGGCGCTCGCAGTTGTCGTGGATGCGCTGTCCAAACGCGAACAGGGGACGTGCTAGCTGGTCAGTGGCTGGAAATTCTCCGAAGGTGAGATAGTAGACCACGGTGCCGGTGAGGTTATCGACGTTCAAGGGGCACCCCGGGATGTTGAGCACAGGGACATCCGATACCAGGTCTCGCACGCCCCGGGCGTTGGTGGGGTTGGGAACAGCGGCCGGGATGCCGCCGAAGCACGCGCAGTTCCCGACGGCGATCACCGCCGCGGCCGTCTCTGTCGCCTCTTCGAGCAGATCGAGCGCACTCTTGCCGCCAATGGTGCAGTAGATACCGCCGTCCGCCACGGGGATGGAACCTTCCACCACCACGAGGTGACCACCCGCGGCGATGGCCTCCTCCAGGGACTTCTCGGCCTGACCACCCGATGGGGCCATGATCGTCTCGTGATAGTCAACCGAGAGCACGTCGAGGACGATCTCTGCGACGGTGGGGCGAGCGGCACGCAGCAGCGACTCGCTACAGCCCGCACAGTCCTGATACTCCAGCCAGACCAGGGTGGGCTTTTTGGCCTCCTCCACCGCCTTGGCTATTCTGGGCACGACGCTGGGCGGCAGGGCCAAGGTGCCAGCCACGATGGTGCAGAACTTGAGGAACTCTCGTCTCGACACACCTCGCCGGACGAGTGCGTCTGCCACACTGCCATGAGCATGATGCCTCATAACCCCCTCCTTTGGCTGTCTATACTTAGGATCCCACAGTTAAGGAACGGTACACTGGCTTCTTCCTGGCTTGGGTATCGAAGTGTGAAGTAACTGTCCAGCGGGTGGCGGGAGGGGATCGGGAATCCGGTTCTGCCAGACTGGCCGGCACGAGGAACAGCTACTGCCCCTGCATAGCATTGCAACCCGTCAACTCACGGACTAAAGACCCTCCCTCAGGTCCTACGAGCGCAGGCTCTATTGTCGCCAATTCTAGCGGAGTCTCGGAGGCTTGTCAAGTCGGTGCCGATATCGATCAACTGCACCCCGGACGACAGCCTTCCACGCTATGAGGCCGTCACCGTAGCCGTTCGTGAAAGGGTTAACACCGTTAGTCACCCCAAGATGCTACACATTGCGATAGCAGGGGACCCTTTGGACATCGGTCAGGAACCCGTGCACGTGGAACCGGACGCAGGCCTGATTCACGTCGCCTTCCGGCCAGGGCCCGACTCCCCGCTCTCAGCACACCTGATGCCAGCGACGTTCACGTGGGAAGATCCTGTCCCGCCCATCCTTGGGTACTTCGGCTCGGCGGAGTCAGAGACGCGCTGCTCTCACATCTCCCACGTGGCATCGCCGAAGAAGCTTCCGTGGTCCTTGGAGAGAAAGGCCTCGATAGCAGCGCGCTTGTCTCCGAGACGGAAGGACGGCCCATGGCCGGGGTAGCACACGGTCTCGTCCGGCCAGGCGAGGATCACGTCGCGCAGAGTCCGCAGGGTAGTCCGGAAGGCCCCGGGAGAGGAGGTGTGCCCAGGGCCGCCTTCGAAGATAGCGTCGCCCACGATTACCCGGTTGTCCCCCTCGATCCCATAGCACAACATGTCATCGGTGTGACCGGGGGTATGCCGGACCCGTAGGCTGTGCTCACCCACCTCCACAACGTCGCCATCCTCCAGCCAACGCTCAGCCCTCAGGCTCACCCCACCACGGTGGGCCATCACGGGCACCTCCAGTGCCGCCCGCATCTCCTTCAGGGCCCCGATGTGATCCGGGTGGGCATGGGTGATCAGTGTGCCCGCGAGTTCGCTGTCGCCGAGCATAGCGAGGAGCGGACCGTGGAGAGCCGACACCCAACCTTGATCACAGCTCGTACGGACTGAGAAACCGACGGATAGTTGCTGACCAGGATTGCCGTCTGCTCTCCATCCAGAATCCCCGGCATAGATTCAACCCGGACACCCCTGATGGCTAGATCCATCAACTGTGGAACCCACCGGCTTCGCTCCAACAGCGATAACGATCCCAGCATTCTATCGCCACGCTCTGCTATGGCCCGCTTGACCAAGCTTGGTAGCGCCACCCCAACTCCACACCTGACTACAACCTACTTGAGCCCTGAGCGCTCTAAGCATATACTCAGGGAAATTCCGCTCAAAGGGCGGCGCGGCGCCGCCCAACGCCAGAAACACAGATAGGAAGGTACCATGCTGCTAAGACATTTCTTCCTGAACAAGATCGCCCACAGTTCGTATCTCCTGGCCGGGAAAGCGAGCTGCGCGGTCATCGATCCGCAACGCGATGTGGACCTGTACATCGATCAGGCCCGCGACCTGGGCCTAGCCATCACCCACATCTTGCAGACGCATCTCCATGCCGATTTCGTCTCCGGTCACATGGATCTGGCCAAGAAGACCGGTGCCACCATCTATGCGCCCAGGACGGCCGAATGCAGGTTCGACCACGTCCCAGTGGCCGAAGGCGACACCATCGAGATGGAGAACGTACTTCTGCAAGTCTTGGAGACGCCGGGACACACCCCAGAACATATCTCCTACGTCGCGACTGACAGAGCCCGGGGCGAGACCCCCATCGGTGTCTTCGTAGGGGACACGCTGTTTGTCGGGGACGTAGGCCGTCCGGACCTTTTCCCGGACAAGGCCGGCCTCTTGGCTGGGCAGCTATACGACAGCCTGCACGCCAAGCTGCTCCAACTTCCCGACTACTGCGAGGTCTATCCCGCCCACGGCGCCGGTTCCCTCTGCGGCCGGTCCATGGCTGCCAAGCGGTTGACCACCATCGGCTATGAGCGCCGCTACAATGCTGCCCTGCAGCTTGGTAGGGACGACTTCATACACTCCCTCACCACGAACATGCCGCCGGCTCCCGATCATTTCGGGCGCTGCAGTGACATCAATCGCAATGGCCCGGCACTGCTCGCCGATCTACCTTCGCTGGAAGAGCTGAGGACGGAGCAATTTGGCCAACGGATGGAGGATCCAGATGTCGAGGTACTGGACGTACGCAGCTATACCGCCTTTGCCAGCCTCCACATCCCCGGAACCTGGCACCTGGACCTCAACGGCAACTTTCCCACCTTCGCCGGATGGGTTCTCCCCATCGACAAGGATGTTCTGCTGGTGCCCGATGACTATACCGATGCGCTCGAAGCTACCCTATGGGCCCGTCGGGTGGGCGTGGACCGCATTGTCGGCTACCTGCACGGCGGAATGATGTCCTGGACCACAGAGGGACAACGCACATCCGATGTCCACCTGATCTCTGCCGAAGACCTGCACGATCGAGTCACAGGCGCCTCCAGCATGGTGCTGCTCGATGTACGATCCCCTCTCGAGTTCCAGGATGGTCACATCTCTGGCGCGCTCAATATACCCGCACCCGACTTGCGCACACGTTACAACGAGTTGGACCCGGACAAGCCCACCTTTCTTGTGTGTAGCTCGGGGAACCGGTCCAGCCTGGCGGCCAGCATCCTGAAACGCCACGGCTTCAAAGAAGTGCACAACGTGGCTGGCGGCATGACCGGGTACAGTGCAGCCGGCTATGCCAGGCAGTGCGAGGTCTGCGAGAACCCCCACGGCTCGCGGTTCGTTGAAATCTATCTGCCCGTGGGCCAGGACATACCCTAGAAGGAGGTCACGGTCATGAACTGGCTAACCGAAGTACAATGGTCGCCCTATGCGGTCGGCATCGGCATTGGCGTGTTGAGTTGGTTCACCTGGCTTATCTCCCAGAAGCCCCTCGGCTGCTCCACCTCCTTTGCCCGCACAGCAGGGATGATTGAGAAGCTGTTCCGCGGCCAGAAGGTGGAGACCAAGCCGTACTATCAAGAGGTCAAGCCCGTCGTGGATTGGCAGTGGATGTTGGTTCTGGGAATGATCCTCGGCGCCCTCATCTCCTCCTTGCTCTCCGGCGACTTCACCTGGCAGTGGATCCCCGCCCAATGGGCGGCGGCCTTCGGAACTAACGTGCCCATGCGGTTGGCCGTAGCCCTGATGGGTGGGATCCTGCTGGGTTTTGGAGCGCGCTGGGCCGGCGGCTGCACCAGCGGCCATGGCATCGGTGGCACGATGCAACTGGCCGTTTCGAGCTGGATCTCGGCCATCTGCTTCTTCATAGGCGGCATCATCATGGCCCAGCTGATCTTCTACGTCTTCGCCTGAAGGAGGATAAAGGATGACAGGCAAACCAACCTTAGCCTGGGGATTCCTTTTTGGGGTCGTCTTTGGCTTCCTGCTACAGAAAGGTGGTGTCACTAGATACGACGTCATCATCGGCCAACTGTTACTGCAGAACTTTGCCGTCCTCAAGATTATGCTCTCCGCTGTGGTCACGGGCATGATCGGCATTCACTTGATGAAGAGTTTGGGCTGGATTAGCCTCAATCCCAAGTCGGGCTCCTGGGGAAAGAACGTCATAGGGGGCTTGATCTTTGGTCTGGGCTTTGCCCTGCTCGGCTACTGCCCGGGAACGATAGCGGGCGCCATCGGAAACGGCTACCTGGATGCAGCAGTGGGAGGGCTGGCCGGCATCCTTCTGGGATCGGGGCTCTTTGCCGCCGCTTATCCCAGGCTGAAGGATGGTATCCTGCAGAAGGGGTATTTCGGCAACCTCACGTTGCCGGGGCTCTTCAAGGTTAACGAGTGGGTGGTTATCCCGCCGCTGTCCGTGATCATCGTTGCGGTGCTGTACCTGATCGAACGCGCCGGCTTATAGGGGTGCCGACTGCCGATCTACTGGGCGGAGATCTCTACATCTCCCAGGTCGCGTCGCCGAAGAAGGCTCCGTGGTCTCTGGCGAGGAACCCCTCGATAGCGCTGCGCCTGTCGCCCAGGCGGAACGATGGCCCATGACCGGGGTAACACACGGTTTCGTCGGGCCAGGTAAGAACGATGTCGCTCAGCGTCCGCAGAGTAGTCTGGAAGGCCTCGGGAGAGGAGGTGTGCCCCGGTCCGCCTTCGAAGATGGCGTCGCCGACGAGAACTCGATTGTTGCCCTCGATCCCGTAGCAGACCATGTCATCGGTGTGCCCTGGAGTGTGGCGAACCCACAGCCTGTGGGCCCCCACCTCCACCACATCGGCGTCCTCGAGCCGGCGATCCGCTCTGAGACTTCCGGCGGCCCGGTGAGCCATCAGCGGGACCGCTAGCTCGGCCCGCACATCGGCTAGAGCCCCGATGTGATCCGGGTGGGCATGGGTGATCAGTATACCCACAGGTTCGCTGTTGCCGAGCATAGCCAGAAGTGTCTCGGGCTCGGCCGCCGGATCGAGAAGGACGCTCTTCCCAGTGTCAGGACATACCAGCACATAGGTATTCGTCTCCCAGGGCCCCACAGCCCGGACTCTCAGCGCCATCTCCGTCTGCTTCACAGGTACAGACCTGGTCTCCTTGCCCGCGCACCCGAAGCACCGAGGCGGCACCTCCCGCGTACCGTTTGATGCACACTACCCGGGAACGCCCTATCTTCCCGCAGCGAGAATCTGCTCTGCCTCAATGACAGCCACCCTGCGCTCGAGTTCCCCCCTGGCCCTGTCTAGGTCATGCTCTAGCCGCGCCATGTTGGACAGCAAGTTGACAATCTCTCGGCTGGACCCTCGCGGCAGATCAGCGAGCAGAGGCGCCAGTTCCGAGAGCATCTCTACGAAGTACTCCCCTTCGTTCAGCGGGCATCCTCCCGTCACTCTTCTGTCTCCGAAGCTGGCGGCACCTCGTCCTCCGCTTTG
>DAOUEW010000196.1:0-22095 GCA_034430275.1 Anaerolineae bacterium
TCAAGAGTGGCATGGGTGTGGCTATCCTGTCCACCTCCAAGGGGATCATGACCGGCGACAAAGCGATACGCCTGGGCGTTGGTGGTGAGGTTCTGTGTTATGTGTGGTAGTGAGGACTGTCGAGCAGTGCTCCCTGCTGTGATGACGGGTGCAAACCCTGCGTATCGGTGGGGAGGCACGGGAGGTACGCGCTGATGTCTCGCATAGGCAAGATGCCCATACCGGTGCCACCGGATGTCCAGGTCACGATCCGCGGGCCCGAGGTGACCGTTAAGGGGCCAAGGGGCGAGCTCACGCGCACCTTGCACCGGGATATCTCTGTGCGCCTTGAAGATAACGAATTGGTGGTAGCTCGTCCTACTGATCACAGGCTCCACCGGTCGTTGCATGGCTTGTCGAGAGCCCTGCTGGCCAACATGGTGCAAGGGGTCCACGAGGGGTTCCGCAAGGAGCTTGAGATCCAGGGCGTCGGCTACCGTGCCCAGTCGGAAGGTGACAACCTCATCCTCTCCCTAGGCTACTCGCACCCTGTTCAGATAGCACCGCCGCCAGGGATAACCCTCTCGGTGGACAAGAGCTATCGCAACATCACGGTGGAAGGTGTGGACAAGGAGCTGGTGGGCAGAGTGGCGGCTGAGATCCGAGCGGTGCGCAAGCCAGAACCTTACAAGGGGAAAGGCATTCGCTATGTGGGCGAGCATGTTCGTCGGAAGGCCGGCAAGGCTGGCAAGATCGGCTAACACCTCCCGAGGATGGGGGTCAGTGGTGGTGGGGGCAGAATAGAATGAGCAGCAGAAAAGACCGTGCAGCCGCGCGCCGCCGACGACATCTGCGGGTGCGGAAGAGGCTGCGCGTCAGCGAGGATCGCCCTCGTCTTTCCGTATTTCGTAGCCTGAAACACATCTACGCTCAGGTCATCGACGATATCGAGGGCCGGACGCTGGTCGCTGCATCGACTCTAGATCCGGAGGTTCGAGGACGGATCGCAGGAATGAAGAAGTCTGAGCAGGCCAAAGTGGTGGGCGAGGTACTGGCCCAACGAGCCAAGGCCCGAGGCATCGAGAAGGTTGTCTTCGACCGAGGGGGCTACAAGTATCATGGTCGCGTTCGATCCCTCGCTGAGGGAGCGCGCTCCGAGGGGCTTGAGTTCTAGCACCAGGCAGACGAGATCCTGGCTCCCGACGGGCCGGGTCAGCATAAGTTCGATGTCTTGAGAAGAGTTGGGGAAAGAGGACATTCATGGAAGAGGAATTCCTTCAGGAGCGCGTTGTCCACATTGCCCGCGTGGCCAAGGTGGTCAAGGGAGGCCGCCGCTTCGGGTTCCGAGCGGTGGTCGTGGTGGGTGATGGCCGGGGCAGCGTCGGTGCGGGCGTTGGCAAGGCGCGAGAGGTACCCGAGGCCATTCGCAAGGGCATCGAGAAGGCCAAGAAGGACATGGTTCGGGTGCCCATCAGCGGCACCACGATCCCTCATGAGGTGCTGGCTAGGTTTGGGGCGGCCAAGGTGCTGCTCAAGCCGGCCTCGGCTGGCACGGGCGTCATTGCTGGCGGAGGCGTGAGGGCGGTGGTGGAGGCAGCCGGCATACGCGATATCCTGACCAAGTCGCTGGGCAGCGCCAACATCTTGAATGTGGTCTCGGCGACTATGGAGGGCTTGAGGCAGTTGAGATCTCCTGAGGACGAGGCGCGGCGACGGGGTAAGCGGGTGGAAGAGGTGCGACCCTTCTGGGAGCGGTCAGATGGCCAAGACTGACAAGCAGTTGCGAATCACCTGGATCAAGAGCAGCATAGGGTACTCTGAGAACCAGAAAGCCACCATCAAGGCGCTGGGCTTCAGTCGGCTGGGCCAATCGGTGGTGCAGCCCGACAATCCCGCCATCCGGGGTATGGTCTACACGGTCCGTCACCTCGTAGAGGTGGAGGAAGACTAGTGTTCTCTGCCACAGCAACGGGGATGCTCTGCCACAGAGTTGCAGATCCTTGTGTGGGGTGAGGGTCCTTCGGAGGAGTCATGAAGTTACACGACTTGGGACCAGCCAAGGGGTCCAAGAAAAGGGCGAAGAGGGTAGGAAGAGGCGATAGCTCCGGGAGCGGAAAGACGGCGGGACGGGGAACGAAGGGCCAGAATTCGCGTTCCGGTGGCGGTGTCCGCCCCTACTTCGAGGGTGGCCAGTTGCCTCTTGTGAGGCGGCTGCCGCACGTAAGGGGCTTCACCAATATCTTCAAGACCCAGTTCTCCACGGTGAGTCTGGATCGGCTCAATCAGCGCTTTGCGAAGGGAGATGAGGTGTCCCCGGCCACACTGGCCGAGGCGGGCCTCGTAGCGTCACCTAGCGAACTGGTCAAGGTGCTGGGGGGTGGCGAGCTGGACAAACCACTGACCGTACGGGCCCACGGCTTCTCCGCAAGCGCCAGGGCCAAGATCGAAGCCGCAGGAGGGAGCGTCGAGGAAATCCCCATATCGGCGGAGAAGCCCAAGCGGGGACCTCGGCGCAGGTCTCGGTAGGGGGACAGAAGTGGAAACGATAAGGAACGTACTGAACGCCTTCAAACTGCCCGATCTGCGGCAGAAGATACTCTTCACTTTGGCTATGCTGGTGGTCTATCGCCTAGCAGCCCACATACCGGTGCCCGGGGTGAATGCTGAGGCGTTGAGTCAGATGTTCCAGAGCAATCAGCTTCTGGGACTGTTGGACATGTTCTCGGGGGGCGCGATGTCCAGCTTCTCGGTGGTGGCCGTGGGTGTGTACCCCTACATCACGGCGTCTATCATCATGCAGTTGCTGGTGCCGTTGATACCTCCCCTGGAGCGGCTGTCCCAAGAGGGTGAAGCTGGACAGGCCAAGATCAATCAATATATGCACATCGCGACGGTGCCCCTGGCCGCGCTTCAGGCCATCGCACAGATCACGATGTTCAGTCGCAGTACGGTGCCCGTCATCGAGAACTTCAATCTCTTCTCTGCCAGTACTTTCCTGCCCAGTCTGGCCACAGTCTTGACCCTGACAGCGGGCACCATGTTCGCCGTGTGGCTAGGGGAACTGATCACCGAGCAAGGCGTAGGCAACGGCATCTCTATCATCATCTTCGGGGGCATCGTGGCTCGTATTCCGCAGAGCGTTGCGGAGGATTTGCGGACGAACGTCCCAGGCCTTATCGCTTTCGTTGTCATCGCCGTGGCAACGGTGGCGGCCATCGTTCTTATCTACGAGGGGCAGCGGCGAATCCCGGTCCAGTATGGTAAGCGCGTGCGAGGCACGAAGATCTACGGGGGGCAGAGCACCCACATACCGATGAAGATCAACTCTGCTGGGATGATCCCCCTCATCTTCGCCTCTTCTCTACTGATCCTGCCTGGGGTCATCGCCAGCTACTTCCAGTATTCAGACAACCAGGTCGTGGGTGGTATAGCCCAGAGTGTCGTGGACATCTTCAATCAGGAAGGGATCCTCTACTGGATACTGTACTTCTTGATGGTTGTGGGCTGTACCTACTTCTATACAGATGTCATCTTCCAGCAACAGAACATACCCGACAACCTTCAGAAGCACGGAGGGTTCATCCCCGGCATTCGTCCAGGAGCGCGGACTGCGGAGTACTTGAATCGCGTCTTGCGGCGCATCACGCTGGTGGGGGCTCTGTTCCTGGGAGCGGTGGCTATCCTGCCTTTCTTCGCCAGCCGACTCACTCCTATGCAGACGATGATCATCACCAGCACCGGCCTGTTGATCGTGGTCGGTGTGGTCATAGACACGATGAAGCAGCTAGAGGCGCAGCTACTGATGCGCCACTACGAAGGGTTCCTGAGATAGCGGTCGTGGAGGTTGTATGAATCTGGTCATGCTCGGCCCACCAGGGGCTGGCAAGGGAACTCAGGCTGCACTACTCGCCGAGAAGATAGAGGTGCCCCACGTGGCCACCGGCGACCTTTTTCGGACGGCACTGAAGGAAGAGACCGAACTGGGGTTGAGCGCCAAGTCCTACATGGAGCGGGGGGAGTTGGTGCCGGATGAGGTCACCGTGGCCATGGTTCGTGAGCGGCTGCTCGAGCCGGACTGTGACACCGGGGTGATCCTTGACGGTTTCCCTCGCACTGTCGAGCAGGCCGAGGCCTTGGAAGGGATCCTCGCCGAACAGAGTAAGACCATAGACGCGGCGCTCTTCATCGATGCGGCAGAGGATGAGTTGGTCAGAAGGCTCTCCAGCCGCTGGACCTGCCGCAACTGCCAGGCTGTGTACAACATCATTTCGAACCCTCCCCGGCAGGAGGGCAAGTGCGACATCTGTGGCGGTGAGCTCTACCAGCGCGCCGATGATGTCCCCGATACGGTGAGAAACCGAATCCGGGTTTACTGGGACCAGACCAGTCCTCTTGTGGATTACTACAGAGGCAAGGGGTTGCTCATTACCATCAAGAGTGAAGGTGGCATAGAAAGCGTACAGGGGAAGATCCTCAAGGCCCTGGAAGCCCTGTGATGGTCATCCGGAAGTCCAAGCGGGAACTGGCGACGATGCGAGAAGCAGGGAGGATCGTGGCTGTGACCCACGCCCGGCTTCGGGACAGCATCAGGCCGGGAGTGACCACGGCGGAACTGGATGCACTGGCCTATGAGGTGGTCACCGCTCACGGAGCCCAGCCATCGTTCCTTGGATACAGGGGCTACCCGGCGTCGCTGTGCGTATCCATCAATGAACAGGTGGTGCACGGCATTCCTGGCGCGCGGGTGCTGGAAGAGGGCGACGTCGTCAGTCTGGACTTCGGCGCGTACTATCGGGGGTATCACGGAGATGCCACCATTACGGTGGGCGTGGGCCGAGTGGACGAGAAAGTTCAGGACTTGATCGAGACCACCCGGGGCGCTCTGGAGGCGGGAATCGCCCAATGCACGAAGGGCAAATATCTGGGCGATGTCTCGTGGGCCATTCAGAGCCACGCTGAGTCCCGGGGGTTCTCCGTGGTGCGGCAGTACGTGGGACATGGAATTGGGCGCAAGATGCATGAGGATCCGCAGATACCTAACTATGGGTCACCAGGCCGAGGTATGCTCCTGAAACCGGGCATGACCTTCGCGCTGGAGCCGATGGTGAATGTGGGGACGCACCTCACGCGTGTGTTGGATGACAACTGGACGGTGGTGACCGCCGATGGTGGGCTGTCGGCTCACTTCGAGCATACGATCGCTATCACCGAGGCGGGACCTGAGATACTGACCCGGCTGAAAGAGGGGGGTCCATAATGAAAGTCAGACCATCAGTCAAACGTCTGTGCGAGAACTGCAGGATCGTGAGGCGCAGAGGTGTGGTCAGGGTTCTGTGCAGGAATCCGCGACACAAGCAGCGGCAGGGCTAGTCTGGTAGGGCAGGTGGTACGGGCCTGCCCATAGAGAACAGGAGGACGATCATGGCTAGGATCGCCGGCGTTGACTTGCCCAACAACAAGCGAACGGAGATCGCGCTCACCTACATCTACGGCATAGGCAAGTCCTCCAGCCAGAGAATCCTGGATCAGGCTGGGATCGACCCCAACGTCAGGGTCAAGGATCTGACGGAGGAGGACGCAACGCGTATCCGCGTCATTATTGATAGAGACCATAAGGTCGAGGGTGACTTGCGTCGAGAGGTCACCCAGAACATCAAACGATTGCAGGAGATAGGGTCCTACAGGGGTCTGCGCCACCGCCGCAATCTGCCGCTGCGTGGCCAGCGCACCAGGACCAACGCGCGTACGAAGAGAGGCGCCAGAAGAACGGTTCCTGGCAAGCGTCGGAGCAGGTCCAAGAAGTAGCGAGATGCTCTGCACGGCCCGGACGTGCGCCTGTGCAGTAGGGCGCCGCAGGAGAGCGGAACGCATTTCCTGAAGGGGAGGAATAGGTGGCACGAAGACAAGCAAAGAGACGTGGACCACGCCGCGTGCGCAGGGACGTTCCCTACGCACAGGCGCACATACAGTCGACTTTCAACAACACGATAATCACGATAACTGACTCCAATGGCGACGTTCTGACGTGGAGCAGTGCAGGCACCGTGGGCTTCAAGGGTTCCCGGAAGAGTACACCCTACGCGGCACAGCTTGCTGGTCAGCAGGCAGCTAGGCAGGCCATGGACATGGGCGTGAGGGAGTTGGACATCTTCGTCAAGGGTCCTGGACCTGGTCGAGAGGCGGCAGTACGCGCTCTGCAAGCGGCGGGACTTGGAGTGAGGTCGATTAGCGATGTGACACGCGTACCGCACAATGGGTGTCGTCCTCCCAAGAAGCGGCGCGTGTAACAGCCAACGTGGCCCGTCCCGTCTCGAGAGCGACTCACCAGAGGAGAAGAAATGGCAAGACATACTGGCCCGGTCTGCAAACTCTGTCGTAGAGAAGGGGAAAAGCTCTTCTTGAAGGGAGATCGGTGCTTCACGGCAAAGTGTGCTTTCGAGAAGCGCTCCTATCCGCCTGGCATGCACGGGCGCCGAGCTCGATTCAGGCGCAAGACCACTGACTTTGGTACACAGTTGCGAGAGAAGCAGAAGGCTCGGCGAATCTACGGTGTGATGGAGAGGCAGTTCCGTCGCTACTTCCGCCTAGCGGAGAGACGTAAGGGCGTTACTGGCGCCAATCTCCTACAAGCCCTGGAGAGTAGACTCGACAATGTCGTTCACCGACTTGGCTTTGCCAGTTCGCGCGCCCAAGCGCGCCAATTGGTCAGGCACGGGCACTTCGAAGTCAACGGAACTAAGACGAATGTGCCATCCTACCTGGTCAAGCCTGGCGAGCAGATAAGTGTGAGGGCCAGGAGCAAGACCAATGGCTATTTCCAGGCCGTGGCCCAGGAGATGGAGCATCGGTTCGTGCCAGAGTGGCTCAGCGTGGATGTCAATTCCCTATCGGGACGAGTACTGGCTCTCCCGACTCGAGAGGAGATCGAAGCACCGCTCAACGAGCAATTGATCACCGAGTACTATAGCAGGTAGGGCAGTTTCTCGCTTCAGAAGCTGTTAGAGGAGGGACACCCTTGCTACCCAATTTAGTTCTGCCCAAGATAGAGATTGAAGCGATCTCCGAGCGGTACGGGCGTTTCGTAGTCGGGCCGCTGGAGAGTGGCTATGGTGTGACAATCGGCAATTCCTTACGGCGGGTTCTTCTCTCCTCCTTGGCCGGCGCCGCGATCACTTCCGTCAGAGTAGATGGCGTCCACCACGAGTTCTCGCCGATAGCGGGGGTCAAAGAAGATACGATGACCTTGCTTCTCAACCTGAAGCAGGTCAGGATGAGACTGCACGGAGACGAGCCTGTACGACTGAGGCTCGAGGTCGAGGGAGAAGGGGTCGTCACAGCAGGAGACATCGAGTGCCCGAGCGAGGTGGAGATCGTCAACCCCGAGCTTCCCTTGCTCACTCTGGATGCCAACGACTCCAGAGTGGAGATGGAGATGACCGCCGAACGGGGACGGGGATACAGTCCCAGCGAGGAGAGAGGTGAGCTCGGCATAGGTCAACTGCCTGTGGACGCCGTGTTCTCTCCCATTCGCAGAATAGCTTACGTGGTCGATCGAGTGCGCATTGGCGAGATCACCGATTTCGACCAACTCAAACTGGATATCTGGACTGATGGAACCATCCAGCCCGAGGAGGCTCTCAGTAGCGCCGCCCAGATGCTGGCAAAGCACTTCTCTCTGGTGGCCAACGTCGGAGGAGCGCTAATCGACGAGGGAGAGGAGGCCGTGGAAGAAGGCATCCCGGCACGGATCTATGAGATGCCTATCGAGGACCTCGACCTCACCGTGCGAGCCTTCAACTGCCTCAAACGCGCCGGGATCACGACGGTGGGCATGATTCTGGAGAAGCTAGAGAAGGGCGACGATGAGATCCTGGCGATTAGGAACTTCGGGCGGAAGTCCCTCGATGAGCTGAAGGAAGCATTGAGCGAGAAGAACCTCCTCCCGGAACCGCAGGAGGAAGAGACCGATGAGACATAAGATCGCGGGCCGCAGACTGAAGCGGTCCGGCGGCCATAGACGAGCGTTGTTCAGGAATCTGATCACGGAGCTTTTCCGTCATCGACGGATTACTACCACCGAGGCCAAGGCGAGGGCTGTGCGTGCGGAAGCGGAGAAGCTGATTACCGTCGCCAAGCGCTCCCTGGACAAAGAGAACGACCTTCACGAGCGCCGTCAGGTGTTGCGTACCGTATCGGACAAAGAGGTCTTGCGAGAACTGTTCGAGACCATCGCTCCTGAGTACAAGGATCGCCCTGGCGGTTACACGCGGATCATCAAGCTTGGGCCTCGTCAGGGTGATGCTGCGGACATGGCCATACTTGAACTCGTGGAGTGAGTCGCTGGATGCAGGAGGGCGATCCGGGGAGCCGCAACCTGAAGGCTGTTGTCGAGTACGATGGCACCAGATATGCGGGTTTCCAATTGCAGCCCGACCTGCCGACGATACAGGGAGAGTTGGAGCGAGCGCTGGCTGAGGTGACGCAGGAGAAGAGCAAGGTCGTGGGAGCCGGGAGAACGGACGCTGGAGTTCATGCGCGGGGACAGGTGATCCACTTCCTGACCGGGTGGAAGAGATCGGTGGAGGAACTGCACAGGGCCTTCAACGCGGTGCTGTCGCGGGACATCGCGATCAGGGAACTGAGCGTGGCCGCCCCTGACTTTCATGCGCGATTCAGCGCTGTAACACGAGAATACCGTTACGACATCCTGAACCAGGAGGTCCGGTCGCCGTTGGAGGCGCGATACGCGTACCATCACGAACAGCCCCTCGATGCACAATCCATGGGGGAGGCGGCGGTGTGTCTCGTTGGGAGCCACGATTTCGCATCCTTTGGGCTGCCCACCCAAGGCGATAGCACTGTGCGCGACATGGCGGAGGCCAGTTGTACGAGAGAGGGCCATCACATACTCGTTGATCTGGAAGCCAATGGCTTTCTGCGGCACATGGTGCGAGCCATCGTAGGCACCCTGCTGCTCGTAGGCAGAGGGATCCTGAGTTCGGCGGATTTCAAGGAGATTCTCGAGGCCCGGGATAGGAGCCGGGCAGGTCCACCAGCTCCGGCCCAGGGCCTTTGCCTGGTGAGAGTGAACTACTGAGGTACCGAGATATGAGAACGCATTCCACGAAACCTTCCGAGATCGAGCGTGAGTGGTACGTGGTCGATGCCGAAGGCCAGACGTTGGGACGGCTGGCTTCGGAGATAGCGAAGATCTTGAAGGGAAAGCACAAGCCTATCTATGCTCCCAATCTGGATACTGGCGACTTCGTTGTGGTGATCAACGCCGAGAAGGTCCACGTCACCGGGCGCAAGATGGATCAGAAGATGTACTACCGCCATTCCGGCTACCCAGGCGGGTTGACGGCCATTACCTTGCGCGACCAGTTGAAGAGACATCCTACACGGGTTATTCGTTCGGCAGTCAAGGGCATGCTGCCTCACAACAGGCTGGGGCGGGCCATGATGAGGAAGCTCAAAGTATACGCAGGCGCTGCCCACCCTCACGAGGCTCAGCAGCCCAGACCACTGGAGTTGTGAGACCTGTAGTCCCGAGCTGCGGTAAGGAGGTTATCAGTAGTGGCGGAAGAGAAGGAAGTGACGGAAGCGACAGAGGCTCCGGAGGGAGAGTCACTGGCTAGTGAAGAGGCCGGCGAGACAGAGGTGCCAGAGACAGCGGATACTCAGGCACAGGAGACTGTCGAATCGACCACGGCTAGCGAAGCACAGCCAGTTGACGAGGAGGAGACCGCAGCAGAGGAGTCTGCACGTGCGTCCCTGCCCGATGAGGCTCCTCAGGCGGAGAGGTCTGTCGAGGAGGAGGTTGAGCGCCCGGCGCCGGAGCGCGATGACAGGCTGCCCACGCTGGATGAGTTGGGCCCCAGGACTGATATATACTACTATGGCACCGGAAGGCGGAAGACCTCCAGCGCCCAGGTGCGCCTCTATCCTTCGAAAGAGCCTGTCATTATCGTCAACGACAAGCCAGCGGAGGAGTATTTCTCGCGTTCCGCCGACATCACCTTCCTGAGGAGGCCGCTACGGGCCACGGCAACTGAAGACGCATTCAGGATCACGGTCAAGGTCAGGGGTGGAGGAATCACCGGGCAGGCCAGCGCCATCCGCCACGGCATCGCCCGGGCTCTGACCAAAGCGAACCCAGAGTTCCGGCGCACCCTACGCAGGGAGGGGTCTCTCACACGAGATCCGCGCATGAAGGAACGAAAGAAGCCTGGTCTGAAGCGCGCCAGGAAGGCGCCGCAGTACACCAAGCGGTAGAGAAACCAAAGACGCCGTGCCACAGCACGGCGTCTTTTCTTCAATCCTGACTTCGGAGGTTCTGATATCACCGCGCAGCTCTTCGCTGCGCGGTGGCACGTCAGAATAGGTAGAGGATGGCCAGCACCGAGACGCCCCACAGCAGATCGCCGATGAGCAGTGGTGGATCCTTGATCAGGATCTCCTCCGGAGTCCCTGGGAGTCCCCCACTTTGGATCAGAAGTAGATAGCGCAAGATCCCGTAGAGTACGAAGGGGATGGTCAACATCATACTCTTGTTCTCTGGCACGTGACTTCCCCAGAAGGTGTAGAGCGAATAGGCGATCACCGTACATGAGGTCACCACGGAGATCATCTGCCCGAGGAGAGTCGAATCATAGTCTGCCAGCACCTTTCGATGCCTGGGCGCCACCTCGCCAAGAACAATGAGCTCGTGACGCCGCTTGCACAGGGCCAGAAAGAGGGCTAGAAAACTGCCACACACGTAGAGCCAGGGCGAGAAGGTCGTCGCCCCGGCAACCACAGAGCCTGACGTGACCCGCAAGATGAAGGCCGCCGCAATGGCCAAGACGTCGAGGATAACGTAGTTGGTTAAGAGCAGCGAGTAGGCGATCTCAACCGTCAGGAAGAGCGAAGCGACCACCCCAAACCTGACGTCCACCACGAAAGCCAACACCAGGCTGACCGAGGCCAGCACGATGGCCGCGCCCAGAGCTACCGACCTGTCGAGCCTCCCGGCGGCCAACGGGCGATCACGCTTCGCAGGATGGAGCTTGTCTCGCTCAGTGTCCACCAGGTCGTTGACCAGGTACGAGGCGCTGGAGAGAAGACAGAGACAAATGAAGGCCAGTCCCGATCTTACGATCAGATCGGGTATCGTGAGCTTCATGCCGAAGACCAAAGCTGCGAACATGAAAGTGTTCTTCAACCAGCGCTTGGGATGCATGGAGATGAGCAACTCTTTGAACAAGTCAGCCGCTCCTAGAATAGGTAGAGAACAGCGAGGACGGTCGCGCCCCAGCAGAGATTGCTGGCCACAAATGGCGCGTCCCTGATCAGGATCTCCTCGGGGCTGCCGCCCATGTTCTTCTGGTGGATGAGATACAGGTACCTGAAGATGTCATAGATGATGAAGGGAATGGTCAGCATCATGGCCTTGTTAGCGGGCAGGTTTTCGGCCGAGAATGTGTATAGAGAATAGGCTATCACGAAAGAGGAAGCCACCAGGGCGATCATCTCGTCCAGCAACTGGGGTGAGTACTCCCGGAGCACTCTGCGATGCTGTAGAGCGTCCGCATCCAGGAGCACGAGTTCGTTTCGTCGTTTGCCGAAGCCGAGGAAGAGGGCCAGCAAGGTCATGCACACGTAGAGCCAGGGCGAGAACCTCTCAGCCTCGACTATCACGGAACCGGCTGCTACACGCAATACGAAGCCGGTGGCGATGATCAGCACGTCGATGATGACCAGATTCTTCAGGCCGAAGGAGTAGAGAAGCTGAAGGAGAAAGTAGGCCAGAGCAATGAGGCCAAAATGCGGATCGAGTAGGAAGGACAGACACAGGGTGCAAAGAGGAAGGACCGTGGCTGCTCCGATGGCGGCCGACCTGGTCAGCTTGCCCGAAGCCAGTGGTCTATTACGCTTGATGGGATGCTGGCGATCCTCTTCCAGGTCTGTGAGATCGTTGATGATGTAGACGCACCCGGAGAGGATGCAGAAGAGTACGGCGGCCAGGACCGTTTTCAGGACATACGTGGGATCCAGGAGCTTCAAGTCGAAGAGCAGCGCCGTGAAGATGAATACGTTTTTCGTCCATTGCTTAGGACGCATTGTGATCAACAGTTGCTTGAACACGCCGAAAATCATAATCCATCGCCCGGCCGTAGTCAACCGTTTGACTTTCGTCCGGCACGGGGTAGACTCTGGTCTATGGCGAAGGTACGGCTGGACAGACTACTCGTGAGACGAGGGCTGGTGGAGAGTCTCCGGGGCGCGCAGGGCCTGATTATGGCTGGTCAGGTAATGCTGGAGGATCGCGTCTTGGACAAGGCCGGAGAACTGGTCCCCGATATTGCCCAGGTTTTTGTCCGCGAGAAGCCTCGATATGTCAGCAGGGGCGGTCTCAAGCTAGAGCACGCGCTGGATCGTTTCGGGATCGACGTCGCCGATAGGACGGTGATCGACGTTGGAGCCTCCACAGGAGGCTTCACTGACTGCCTCTTGCAGAGGGGGGCGCGGAAAGTCTATGCTATCGACGTGGCGTATGGTGAGCTGGCCTGGAGATTGCGCCAGAACGCGCGTGTGGTCGTGCTTGAGAGAACCAACGTACGCTATCTAAACAGCTTGCCTGAGCCGATGGACCTCGCGACCGTAGATGTGTCCTTCATCTCCCTGAGGCTGGTCTTGCCTCCGGTGACGGATCTGCTGCAGCCCGAGGGCCAGATCGTGGCCCTCGTCAAACCCCAGTTCGAAGCGGCACGCGAGAGTGTGGCCAAAGGCGGAGTGGTGCGAGACCCGGCGGTGCACCGGGCGGTGCTCGAAGAGGTCGTAGGGGAGGCCGTTGGCAAAGGGCTGCGCTTGCGGGGCTTGACCCCATCGCCGTTGAGAGGTCCGGCTGGGAACGTTGAGTTCTTCTCCTATCTGAGTCGAGACCAGCGGATGGACAGCGTCGCCATCGAGGAAGCAATAGAAACGTGCCTGGGTGAGGCAGCGTTGCTCTGCCAGCCGGATCAGGACCAGAACCCATGAACGAAGTGGAGGAGCGGCTGGAAATCGTCAGTGTGGATCGAGAGCAGATCGAGGACTTCCTGGGCCGCGAATGGCTGCCTGTGAATGAGCGGTTCTTTGGGCGGTGCGATCCAGCGATGTGGGAAGTCCGACGCTACGCGCTGGCCGCCTACGAAAACGCGACGATGGTAGGGGCGGCGGTGCTGAAGATAGAGGGTGGCTTGGGTAAGGTCACGCAGATCATCACCGCTGCTGATCGTCGGGGACAGGGGATCGGCCGGGCCCTCATGTGCAGGGTCGAGGAGGTCTGTCGCCAGGAGGGGTGCCACAAGGTGAGCTTGAAGACCTACTGGGACTCTGAGGCTCAGCGTTTCTACAGCAACCAGGGTTATGTGGTGGAAGGCATACTGCGTCGAGATCTACACGGTATCGACATGTGCCAGATGTGCAAATTCCTCTGAGCAGAGCGCTCCGTCCCCCCTCTGCTGGGCACCCGGTCCTGCGACACGTCCGGCAAATACGCCCTTGGTGGGCGTTCGAGGCCTCGCTTGCAGGGCCGGCCGAACGTGGCAAGGTCGTTGACAAACACGAGGACCTATCCTAAAATTGCCTCCGACTAATCTGCCACAGGAGACATGATGCCCCTCGCAACGCTCTTCTCCCCCGTTCTGATCTTACTCCTGGGGGTTCTCTTAGTGATGGCTGCCCGCAGACTCGCGAGTGCACGGAGCGCCAGCATGTTGAGCTGGGTCGTGGCTGCCTGCTTCCTCCTCTCGTGCCTGTTTCTCCGCTGGCTACAGCCGACCATGGCCAAGACTGAGCTCTGGCGACCCGGGTCTCTGTTCGACGTGGAACTGGGCTTCTACGTGGATGGTCTATCAGTTCTCTACCTATCTTTGATGGCCGTGGTCACCCTGATCGCAGTCGTGTTGGACCGAGCCTCCTGGGGAACAGAGAGGGACCGGCCCGGGGACCATGCGGTGCTGCTTCTTGTCGTGGCAGGCGCGTCGAGCGTTTTCCTCTCAGCGGATCTGGTTACTCTCTGCTTCAGTTGGGCGTTCCTGGACTTGGCGCTGCTGGTCTTCACCGGCTCGAAACGCGACGGGCAGGCTGACTCTCGAGCGGGCCTCAGGTCGCTGGTGCTCAACTACCTGGCGGGGACGGCACTGCTGGGGGCACTTCTCGTGCTCGAGGGCCAGGGGGAGTCACTCTGGCTTCAAGCAGGGCCACTGCCCACAAGGGTGATCTCGCTGGTCACGATTGGAGCCCTGATGCGTCTGGGGCTGTATCCGGCCTTCCTACGACCGCCGCCAGGAGTGGAGAGGAGACTGGGAGAGGTGATTGTGTGGTATGCCGTCCCGGTGAGCGTAGGAGGGTATCTGCTGGCTCGGGTACCCAGCCTGACGGCTGTATCTTGGCTGCCGGGGCGTGAACTGGTCTTGATTCTGGGCAGTCTGGCGGTGATCCTGAGTCCCTTTCCACTCTGGTTCGAGACCGGCCTGAGGAAGTCAGGCGCCTACGTGGTCCTGCACCAGGTGGGTCACATAGCCATGGCGGCTGCCATTGCTGCTCCGTATTCCACGATCATCATCACGGTGCAGGCGGTGGGCCTGGTGTTGGCGCTCACCTTGTTCCTGGTGAGTGAGGCCGGGAGTCGCGTCACCATGGGCCATCCGTACGCGATGTGGACGCGTTGTTGTTTGTTGATCTCCGTGGCGGCCCTTGCGGCCACGCCTCTGACCATCGGCTTCGTGAGCCGTCAACTCCTGTACGCCTCCCTTGGGGAATCAGGCCTGGGCAGCCTCATCGTCCTCAGCCTGGTGAGCAACAGTTTCCTGGTGGCCCCTCTGCTGAAGAAGGGGCTGGAGTCTGCCAATGAGAGCGAATCTGGGGTGCGGGACGACCCCGTCGTTCTGGCCAGCATGACTGCTCTAGCCATCCCTGTCGTCGTTCTGGGTCTGCACCCTCCCCTTCTGGGGCGCTTGATGGGGTCTCAGAGTCTCCTGGCTCCCTGGCCGAGCTTGGCTGAACTTCTTTACTCGCCTGACAGTTACGTGTCTGTGCCCCTGCTCGCTGGTACCCTCGTTTCGCTGGCTGCGGCGTATCTGATGTACCGTAAGGGGCAGGTCATCGTTACCCGGGCGGGGATCTCACTCGAGACATTGCGGGTCATTGCCGAGATGGAGTGGTTCTTCGGAGCGGTGACGTGGGCTGTACCACGAGTAACCCTGATCCTCGAGGCACTGGGGGGCTTCTTCGAAGAGCGGCGGTCCCCGGGTTGGCTCCTGGTGTTTGTCACCCTCGCTGCACTCTTGCTGCTGAGCAGTTGAGAGACTGACGTGGAAGCACTACAGGACATCTTCCTCAGGCTATCTGCGCTCTCGTACGTCGAATTGATGCTGGGCCTGCTCATCACCGGCACAGTGATCCTGGTCCTGGAGGACTGGAGGTTGAACCTGTGGGCCCTGGCTGCTCAATACGTCCTCGTGGGTTTGCTTCTGGTCAGGGTGATGTCCGTGAGGGTCGCGTTGATTCAAGTGCTCATGGGGGGCTTGGTTTGCCTGATCCTCTACCTGACAGGCCAACGAGAGCACTGGGGGAGGGTGGAAGGAGCAACTCGCGACCGTGGCGAACTCGACGTCGCTGTCCGAGACGGCTTCCTCATGAATGTGTGGTTTCGTGTGGCGGCGGCGCTGCTGGCCGCGATGCTCACCTACGCTCTGGGGAGTAGGCATCCCTTCGTTGACCAGCCACAGGGGCTCTCACAGGCCTGCTACTGGCTGGTGATCTTGGGACTGCTTATAGTAGTTCTGACCGGGGATCCTTTCAGGGTCGGTCTGGGCCTCCTGACCTTCCAGTCTGGCTTCGGAATCCTGTTGGCCACTTTCGAGAGAAGTCTGAGCGTGACCGCACTGGTAGGGGTGGTCACCATACTCATAGCTCTCGCCGTATCTTACCTAGCGGCGACGCAGAGTGACTTCTCTTTCGAGGGCGACGGAATATGAGCCTCCTGCTGCTGATCTTCCTGCCCCTGGTTGTGGCGGGCCCGGTGTATTTCCTGAGGCGTTACTGGACGACGACTGTCTGTCTCTGTCTGGTGACGATCGTGGGTCTGATTGCGGTCTGTAGCCGTGCACCACTGGGTGAGCCTGCGTACCTGTTGGGGCGCGAGCTGGTACTGGATGACCTGAGCCGCTTCGTACTCATCTTCTGCTTCTGCCTATGCGGTCTCATGATTCTGTATGCCTGGCGGATACCGCAGGGATGGGCTTTCTGTCCCTCTTTGTTGGCCATTCTGGGTCTCTTGAGCGGGGTGGTGATGATTCGTACCTTTCTCATCGCGGTCCTGCTTCTGGAGATGGCAGGCTTGGTCTTCGTGTTGATGATCCATGGAAGGCGGCCCGCCGCTGCAAGCACCGCGATGGGGTATCTGGTTGCGTTGGTCATCGCTGCGCCGTGTCTCCTCTTGGTGACCTGGTTCACGGATAGCTACGCTGTGCATCCAGAGGATCTCCTGCTCGTCCGCTTCACGGTGATTGCCGTGTCCGTCGGCTTTGGGATCCTTCTGGCAGCGGTGCCGCTCCATTCATGGCTGCCCTCGCTGATCGAGGATGTGCCCTCTATGGTCGGGGCTTTGTCGATCTGCGTATTCGGCCAGGTTTGTCTGGCCCTGCTGATCCGTGTCCTGAACGACAACCCGTGGTTGGTGGTAGACTCGCCCATTCTGTCGGTGATCTCCATCTCCGGTCTGTTGACAGCGCTAGTGGGGGGCCTCCTCGCCTTCGCACAACGCCACCCGCGTCGAATGCTGGCCTACGCTGCCATCGCCGATATGGGCTTCGTCCTGGTGGCCCTGGGGACGGGGTCGCTGCCTGGAATCACGGGCGCTCTGGCGCACACAGCGAATCGCGCCCTGGCCGTTCTCCTGGTGGCCATGAGTCTGGGTTCGCTTCGCAGCTATCTGGGCGAAGGTTCGGTGTCCTCACTGGGCGAAGCGGTGCGAAGGATACCAGGAGGGGTGACAGGATACCTCCTCGGCGGGCTGGCCCTGGGGGGCTTCCCGCTCTTCGGGGGCTTCGCCAGCCGGTGGTTGGTGTACCGCACCCTCGGTCTCCGAGAACCTGTCTGGCTGTTCACACTCGTCTTCTCCGGTCTCTGCGTGGTGTTGGGGTACATCAGATCTGTGTCCGGGATGCTGCAAGGCTCGGCAGATGTGGAAGCACGGCGGGAGCCGTGGCTGGTGACTCTGCTCATCCTTGGCCTGGCCGGTGTGTCCCTGATCTTGGGGCTGTTTCCCGGACTGCTCGTGGCACCACTGGAGAGTGTAGTACAGGGAATGGCCCTCATCAGCCGGGTGCCCTGAGGTCTGTTGCCTCTGCGCCGCGCCTTGTGCGGGGCTGGCGATGCGGCACAGTCTCCCTCAAGTCTCCTATGACCTCTGAAACCACTACCAGAAGACGGAATGGAGCACCAACTCCATCCCCTGGAAGACGCACGAGAGGTTTTCCTCTGCGACAGAGGAGTTGCGCATTGGTTGTGGAACTCACCACCCTTGCCGAGGCCTGGGCGCGTTGGTATAATACCGTCCGCAAATGGAGCAGCTTCGACCGCCGGTGGCCGAGAATGTTCGGGAGACGTCTATCGCGGTGGCCAAGCAGGGTCTGAAGGTCATGTTCGTAGCCCACCCCGACTCCTGCCGCGTCTGTCGGGGCCTGCAAGGGCGCATCTTCGATCCACTAGAGGCTCCTCCTGTGCCGCTGGACGAGTGCCTGACACCTCCCTGCCGGTGCCGGTACGAATGGTATGACCCACAGTTGGTGATCTCGAAGCTGCTGGGCGCCGGTGTAGACGCAGTCAAAGGGAAGAGGTTGGACGAAGCCAGGGATCTCCTGTACCAGGTGATCGATCTGGACGAGCACAACGAGAAGGCCTGGTTGTGGCTGAGTGGCGTGGTGGAAGGGATAGACGGGCGGATCGTATGCCTCGAGAATGTTCTGGCGATCAACCCCCGGAACGGCCTCGCGGCAGAGGGTCTGCGCTATCTGAGGTCCGAGAGGCGGGCACAGGGGACTGGGGAGCAAACGGCCCGGAAGATCAGAGCGGCCAGAGATGCGATCGATCACATCCGATTGAGGAGGTCAAAGGTGATCACTCTGAGGGAATCGCCGCCTGTCCCCGACAAGCGTGCCCAGACGCCCGTGGTGAGCCGCTCAGTCGCGCGTGCGCGTCCAGTGAGCCAATCCGTAGCAAGGCCAGCGGCGAGAGAAAGCGCGCCGGCGGTGAGCTTCACCGCGGTCTTCCTTAGCGTGCTCCTGGTGGTGTTGCTTCTCTTGCTGATGCTGGCAGCTCTGGTGTACGTCGGTAACTTGCTGAGGTAGGGTATGAAATCCAGATCCAGACTTGCTCTGACGATAGGCGGCATAGCGGGAGCGTCGTTGCTCGCATTCTGCTGTGGGTTGGTGTTCACGGTTTTGGTCATCGTTCCGGCCAGAGAGGGCGGGGTAGTGCTGCCCCAAACGACCGGCGAAGCTACAATCGTGGCCTCGCCTTCAGTTGGTGTTGGCCCCATCGTCCTCAGAACACCTGTGATCCCCTCGCCCACGCCCACTTTCTCCATCATCCTGGCCACGCCCACACCTCGAGATGTGGTCTCGACTCCATCGCCCTCGAGTCCATCGCCCTCGGCGTCGGCCACACCTGAACAGCGGCCTACCAACGCGCCGTCGCCTACGCCAACGCCTCGCTTCCCTTTCTTCTACGTGCAGGGAAGCAGAGTGGAGGAGTTGCAGTGCGCCCACCCGTATCTTCAGGGCTGGGTGAGAGACGCCGACGGTGCTCCCCTGAACGGCGTCACCGTCCAGTGGCAATACTGGAACAAAGCGGAGCACGCCATCAGCGGCGATCCTCAGTACCTGTGGCAGGACGGCGAGTTCAAGTTCACCTACTACGCCCAGAACCCTCACACGGAGACCGACTTCGTGATGCAGGTTGTGGAGAACGCGGACAATCCAGTCCCTCTCTCCGAGCCGCTGGTCATCCACTACGCGGGCTGCGGCACCATGGGCCAGATCACGAACATCGTCTTCAAGCAGCGATAGGCGACACTGCTGCCGAAGTAAGAGGTTCTCCATGGATACTAGCGGAGAGTGGCGCATACTGTCCGAGCCCTCTAGCCCTCAGCCCAGACGGGACAGAGAAGGCTTGAGCGGCGGTTTCTGGCTGGAGGACGAGGACCCGCAGGAGATCATCGCCCGTGACGAGGCCACCATGGCCGAGTTGGGCATAGACCCTGGGGAGTTGGCACGCAAGCTGGCGTGGGTGGTGGAGCTGTCTCGCCAGGAAGAGTTCTACTGCAAGACCTTCGGCAATGACAGGTTCATTATCTCCAGCGTCTACTACCGGATGGTGGTGCCTTGCCCCCTCTGCAACGGTGGAAGCGGCAACGGCGAGTTGCTCATTGTCGACAAGGTGAGTGGCCAGGGAATCTACTTCCCCTCCATGATGCCTCACCTGATACTCGCTCACCACTTCTTCGAAAGCCCGCACTCTTCCTATCGGGTAGACCCGGAGGAGGCAAACGCGGTGCTCGAGCACTTCGTTGTGCCAGACGACTTCGTCTACCCTCCCCAGACGTAGGGATGAGTCGTACCCTCAGACCGCTGGCCCGTTGTGCTGCCCGAAGTACCGCCTGGAGTAGGCGATCAACCCCAGCGTGACCAGCAGCGGTATCCCGGCCAGCGCGGCAAAGTGAGTGCCGTGCAAGGGTATTCCCCCCAGTGCTTCCATCTCCAAGGGCGCGAACCTCATCTGCGACAGGATGTCTGCGAGAGTCGACCTCGATAGTGCCGCGATGGAAGAGAAGGAGAGAAAGCCCCAGTAGAGAAGCGCTCCCCACCACGCCCAGCCTCTCAACGTCAGCAGCCCCCAGATCAGCCCCACCAAGATGAGAATATGGAAGAGCGGGAACACGCCGTTGAAGAGGATGAGCACGTGCAGGACCGCGATGGTCAATCCCAAAATCGCGCAGACTACTAGCACAGGAAGCGGCACGTCTTCGATCCAAGGGGACGTGGGGTCCCTGGCCTCAAAGGTGAGCCTGACATCCCTGCTCCTGTAGAAACGAATGAGCAGTCCCGGCACGACGGCGTATGACAGGGCCAGGGCTACGATTGCGACCATGGCGGTGAACAGGGACAACCCCTTGGATGTGACCAACACGAACAAGAAGGCGACCAGAAGAGGGATGCCCGCGACGAGCCAGAACCCCAGGAGCGTTAGTGAGACGGTCCTGGCCCAGCGGAGTCTCTTCACGTGCCCGTATCCAAGAGGGACGGCTACTATAGCGATGAGATAGTAGCCTACAATCTGGGCAGCGATGTTGGCGAACATGAACGAGCCAAAGCCAAAGCCCTCGTAGTGAAAGCGACCGCCTTCGGAGAAGAGATAGAAGCAATACATCTCGAGCGGTCCTGTGAAGGCCATAGCCACCCCCACTAGCAGCAGAATGGCCCCGAAGAGGACGAGGATCGGTGTCCGGTCTCTGTAGTCCATGCTGCACTCCTTTCCAGGGCTGGCCGCATGCGCGTCGCCCCAGCCAGGTATTCTATATCAACCAACTGTTACAGGGCGATGACACAGCCATTATCGTATTGCGAGGAATTGTTACTCGGCAAGGCGCCGACGGCGTTGGCCGCTGGCCCTCGACCGGCAGTTCACCGCTGCTGGAGAGGCGTCCGAACAAGGTGTCACCTGCTTGGAGTCCGGAGGGCAAGCAGATCGCCTTCCTGTCGAACTACGCGGGCAGGTGGGAGTTCTACGTCATGGACGCCGACGGGACTAATCAGAGGAAGATCCTGGGGAACTTCACCGAGCAGTTGAGCATCTACTACACGGGAGGCAACGAGAGGGTTCTCTCCTGGGGTGCGCAGGTCCGGAAGCTCCCGTCCTGGGGTTGTACGGGGGACCGCCAGTCGTACAGGGGCCAGGGGTGCTCGCATCCACGTGCGCTGGCTGGCACACCCTTTCTCGATAGACCTCCACTCAGTAAACGGCTCTGGAAGCCTGTGGCAGGGGCACGGTTGGCCGTGCCCCTACCGCTTCTCTGAGTCTCAGACGAGCCTCGCAGTGTGCCGTATCCATGCTCTCCTCAGCCGTCGCCTCGAATCAGTGGGCGGACGACCTCTGATGTGGCATTGAACGGAGCAGGGTTCAAAGCTGCTCCTACGCCTGGCGCCGGCCCGAAGGACAGGCCGTGCACTTGTACTACTTCCCAACGCCCTCCCTCAACATGATCCCGTTGGCCCATCGTCGCAAACCGCTGGGGTCGTGCGATCGGTGCAGTGGCGGCGTCAAAGGTCTTCGGGCATAATGGAGGCGCGGGCTCATCCGCCTGGTTGCGGTGCCGTTGATGTTGCCAGAGCCGGTGTTCTGTGATCTAAACGCAGCATCTGTCAGAGGAGGAGTGCAGCATGGAAACCATGGAAGCCATCCGCAAGAGGAAAAGCCTTAAGAACTGCCTCTCCGGGCGAGAGATCGAACGGGAGAAACTGGAGCAAGTCCTGGAGGCGGCCCGGCTGGCTCCCTCGGCCAGGAACAGGCAGCCGTGGCGCTTCGTGGTGGTGCAGGGCAAGGAGAACGTAGAGAGAGTGGCCAACAAGGCCTTTGTGGGGTTCGCCCAGGGCAATCTGGTGGTCAAGGAAGCCAACGTTCTCATCTTTGTCTTCGCCAATCACGAGGAGAACCTCATGCCGGACGGGGCGTTCTTCTACCCTCTCGATGTGGGGCTGGCCTTTGAGAACCTGCTGCTGGCGGCCACCGACTTGGGGTTGGTGACTCACCCCATGGCCGCTGTGGACCGGTCTGAGCTCAAGAAGGTGCTGGGGGTTCCCGAGGGAGAGAGATTCATCATCGCTACCCCCCTGGCCTACCCGGCTGAGGATTCCTACGATGAGGCGGTCAAGGAGAGGCGCGAGTCGAGCACCCGGAAGCGCCTTTCGGAGATAGTGTATATGAACGAATGGGGTAAGCCATTCTAGACTCCCTCGGCTGGAGGTAGTACAAGAAGGGGCCGGAGGGAATCCGGCCCCTTTTGGTGCTCGGCTCCTCCCGACAGTTGTA
>DAOUEW010000197.1:0-3227 GCA_034430275.1 Anaerolineae bacterium
TGACTCGAAGGATCTACGGGCGGGACGAGAAAGATACCTTTGCCTTGGCCTACAAGGCTAATACCAGGCGTGCGCTTGACGAGAAGCTGGCGCGAGCTGGCTTGAAGAATGAGGAGTTCCACCTGGTGGGTGATCCTTCGTACGTGGCCGGAAACGACGCCCTGTTCAGGTTGGCCGTAGTCTGGGAGAGGATCACCGACTGGGGCCCGCTTCGGAACACCAAGGTCCATCTCGTGGCCTCCTACGTGAAGAGCTAGAGAGGAACTGCGCCTGGTGCACGCGGGGTTGCCTGCTGGCGCCTCCATACTCGTGGCGTGGCCCTGGTTGGCACGCACCTGTCACTGATTTGGTATAATAGGGTTGTACGTCGACTTGAGGGGACTGCCTTCCCCACAGACTGGTCTTTTCTGAGGGGAGAAGGAGAGAGCGGACATGATGCGCTTTGACCGTTTCACAGAGCGGGCTCAAGATGCCATTGCCAGGTCCCAGGAGATACTCCAGCGGTACGGGCATACGCAGTTGGATACTGAACACCTGCTCCTGGCGATGGTGGAACAGCCCGAGGGTGTGATCACGGAGATACTGACCAAGCTGGGTGTGGACATAGAAGCACTGACCGGGCGTCTCGATGAGCTGCTCCAGGCGACGCGTTCGAGCTATCCACCGAGCGCCAGTAGCCCCATGTCTACCCAACTGTTCGTCACACCTCGATTGAACCGCTTGATCTACGTGGCTGGAGAGGAAGCCAGGCGGCTGGGGGATGAGTATGTATCCACGGAACACATCTTTCTGGCCGTGCTGGGCGTGGGAGGAGGAGCGGCGTCCATCCTGGGCGACATGGGTGTGACCAAAGACAAAGCGCAGTCCGTGATCGAGGAGATCCGGGGCGGGCAGAAAGTGACTGACCCCAGGGCCGAGACCCGCTATCGGGTGCTCGAGAAGTATGGCAGAGACCTGACGCTGCTGGCCGAGGAGGGCAGACTGGACCCGGTGATAGGCCGCGAGGACGAGGTCCTGCGTCTGATGCGCATCCTCGTCCGGCGCACCAAGAACAACCCGGTCTTGATCGGCGACGCCGGTGTGGGAAAGACGGCCATCGTGGAGGGTCTCGCGCAGAAGATCGTGTCGGATGACGTCCCCGAGAACCTCATCGGCAAGCGGATCATCGAGCTAGACCTGGGGAGCATGGTGGCCGGCTCGCGCTTCCGAGGGGAGTTCGAGGAGCGGCTCAAGGCCTCGTTGGACGAGATACAACGGTCCAAGGGTGAGATCATCCTGTTCATCGACGAGTTGCAGAACGTCGTGGGCGCGGGCGCTGCGCAGGGGGCCATCGACGCCTCCAACATGATGAAGCCCGCTCTGGCCAGGGGCGAGCTGCAGTGTATCGGCACGGCGACGCTCGACGAGTACCGCAACCACATCGAGAAAGACATGGCCCTGGAGCGACGCTTCGCCCCGGTGTACGTCAAGGAACCCACCGTGGAAGAGACCATCGACATGTTGCTCATTCTCCGCGATCGCTACGAGTTGCATCATGGGGTGACCATCACGGACGAAGCGTTGGAGGCGGCGGCCAGGTTGTCCCATCGTTACGTCAAAGAGCGTCAACTGCCGGACAAGGCTGTGGACCTCGTCGATGAGGCAGCGGCCAAACTGCGCATCGAGATGTACGGCGTTCCTCCCGGACTGAAGGAGAAGAAGATCGCGCTGAGGGACCTCCAGACCGAGGAGGAGGAGGCCGGACAGAAGAGAGATTGGGAGCACGCGGCCAGTCTGAGGAGCCAGCGGATGGCGCTGGAGCGGGAGTACACCGAGGAGGTCGGTGCCTGGCGCTCCGAGCAAGGCCTGGACGACGTGGTGGAAGAGGAGGACGTGGCGCAGGTTGTGGCCAGTTGGACGGGTATCCCCGTGACCAGGATGCTGGAGACCGAGGCCAAGAAGCTGCTGGAGATGGAAGAGCGCTTGCACGAGCGTATCGTGGGTCAGGAAGAGGCGGTGGCCGCGGTCTCGGATGCCATACGCCGGGCCAGGAGCGGCTTGGGTGACCCGCACCGGCCCATCGGGTCCTTCATCTTCCTGGGCTCCACGGGCGTAGGGAAGACCGAGTTGAGCAAGGCGTTGGCCGAGTTCCTCTTCGACGACGAGGACGCCATGGTCAGGGTGGACATGAGCGAGTATCAGGAGCGGCATACGGTCTCCCGTCTCGTGGGTGCCCCTCCGGGCTACATCGGCTACGGCGAGGGCGGACAGCTTACAGAGGCCGTACGGCGGCGTCCCTATCAGGTAGTGCTCTTCGACGAGATCGAGAAGGCCCACCAGGACGTGTGGAACGCCCTGCTTCAGATCCTGGAAGAAGGTCGCATGACCGACGGCCAGGGCCGCACCGTGGACTTCCGTAACACGGTGGTGATCATGACCTCCAACGTCGGCACCAGCTTCACCGAACGGGATGGGCCGCTGGGCTTCCGGGCGGGTGATCGCGAGGATGCGCGAGTCGTGTCCGACGAGAGGGTGCGTGAGGAGCTGAAGAAGACCTTCCGTCCGGAGTTCCTGAACCGTGTGGATGAGATCATCGTCTTCCACGACCTGACCGTGGAGCACATCAGGCAGATCGTGGACATCCAGATGAGGGACATCGAGACCCGGCTGGCCGAGCACGGGATCACCATCGAACTCACCGATGATGCCCGCGACTGGCTGGCTGACGCGGGATACGACCGCAAGTTCGGTGCCCGGCCTCTGCGGCGTACCCTTCAGCGGGAGGTGGAGACTCCCCTCTCCAAGAAGATCCTGCGCGGAGAGCTGGAGACGGGTGCCACCGTCACGGTGGATGCCGACCAGCAAGAGGGCGTGATGTTCAAGGCGAAGGGCAAGAAGGCCAAGAGGTAGGCGCGTTGGTCTCAACTGGTTGAAGTCACGAAGAGGAGCCGATACATCGGCTCCTCTTTCTCGTTTCTGTGGCTCCTGCCCGCGTGCGGCATCGTGGCCTATCTACACGTACTGGAGCAAACTCTGCGGGTGTCTTCTCTTGAGGGCCCGATAGCCGTAGCAGAGAGGCGCCATCACCGCCAGGCCCACGAGCCAGGCGAGGTAGCCCGCGGCCAGGCTGCCCCTCAGGAAAGGAAGAAGGCCGAGAAGCTTGTACAGCACAAGGTGCACCACGTAGAAGAACAGTGGCGTCTGGCCGAAGAGGGTGACCAGACTCCAGAATCGAATCGAGCGTAGTC
>DAOUEW010000198.1:0-12777 GCA_034430275.1 Anaerolineae bacterium
GGTAGAGCATCTCCTTGCCAAGGAGAGGGTCGCGAGTTCGAATCTCGTCTTCCGCTCCATAGCTGGTGACGTGGCCAAGTGGCAAGGCAGGGGTCTGCAAAACCCCGATCGCCGGTTCGAATCCGGCCGTCACCTCTGAGGGGCTGGTGGCTGATAGTGGTATCAGGGGCTATCGGCCACCTGTCATGTAGGCAGGGGGTCGGTGTGAGGGTCGGTGAAGGGGACTTGAGACCTCGGGCGGTGGTGTTCGCATTCGCCGGCACTCCTGCTAGCTTCATACAGTTTTATCCAGGCCGATAGCCGCAGACAGCGCTGTCGGCCTTTTGGTTCTGATAGGGCTCCGGCGGGCAGGGCGATGTCGCTATCTCTGATCACCCTGCTTTGACAAGCTGCGTGTGCGGAGAACTCCAGTGGGGAGGAAATGATGATCACCGGTCTGTGCATGAGAGACTGTATGAAACGCCGCGTCATAACCGTCACTGCGGAAACCACGTTTCTAGAGGCTGCTCGCCTGGTTGTGGATCAGCACATCGGCACACTGCCGGTGGTGGACGAAGAGGGTAAACTCACCGGTGTGGTGCGCCTGCACGACCTGGTGGGCGTCTTCATGCCGGACTTTGTCGCCCTCCTGGAAAACATAGACTTCGTGCGCGACTTCGGCGCTCTCGAGCAGGCAGAGGCCAAGGTCAGGGTCGAGGTCGGGGGGCTCACCATGGGTGAATTGGCGGGTCCGCCGGTGGCGGTGGAGGAGGAATCTGGCTTGATGCATGCGTTAGCCACCATCCTCAAACACCAGATTCAGGATCTGCTCATCGTGGACAATACAGGCCGGCTGGTGGGGATCGCCTCTAGGGTGGATATCGCTGTGGCCTTCTTAGCTGCCTGGATGGCAGAGGAGGCGAGAGGGTGACCGCGGAGCAGGTCGCAGCCAGTGTGGTCTTCGCCGTTACCTTCGTGCTGGTCCTCTCCGATCGTGTGGATCGAACCATCATAGCCATGGCGGGCGGAGCGGCCATGGTGGCCGCCGGCACGCTGATGGGGTTCTACTCACAGGAGCAGGCGCTGGGGGCGATTGACTTCAACACACTGGGGTTGCTCCTGGGCATCATGATCCTGGCAGTGTTGCTCGAGCAGACCGGCTTCTTTCAGTACGCAGCCATCCTGGCGGGCAAGCTCTCTCACGGCAGTCCGTGGTTGTTGCTCATCGTGCTGGGCACCACCACAACTTTGCTCTCGACGGTTCTGCCCAACGTGACGATCATCGTCCTCATTGCGCCGGTGACGATACTCATCGCGGAGATCTTAGGTATCAGCTCCGTCCCTTTACTCATCGGGGAGGCCCTTCTCTCCGACACCGGCGGTGTGGCCACCCTGGTAGGTGATCCGCCCAATGTGATGATCGCTTCCGCTGCTGGCTTCACCTTCAACGATTTCCTCACCCACACGGCGCCGCTGGTGGTCATGGCCTGGCTAGCGGCCCTGATCATCCTGCGCATCGTGTTCCGTCCCGAGTTCGGGAAGGGACCCAGCAACGTGGCGGCCCTGATGAGTCTAGACGAGAACGAAGCTCTCACCGATCCCGCCAGCATGAGGAAGACCTTGTTGGTGCTGGGCGTGGTGATCATACTCTTCTTCGTGCAAAGCGAGCTGGGGCTGACTCCCGCGTTCATCGCTCTCGGCGGCGCGGCGGCCGCCTTCCTGTGGGTGCGACCCAGTGTGGAGGAGACGCTGCAACGCATCGACTGGAGCATACTCATCTTCTTCGCGGCTCTGTTCGTCACGGTCGGTGGCTTGGAGGCGGCGGGTGTGTTGGACCTGCTGGGCTCCGGCGTGGCGGGACTGGCACAGGCCAACCTGCTGGTGGCCAGCGTCGCCCTGCTGCTCATCGCCGCCGTTGTTTCGGCGGTGGTGGCTAACATACCATTCACCATCGCCTTGATTCCGGTGATCCAGCGCCTGGGCACTCTTGGCGTCGCCACCTCACCACTATGGTGGGCCCTGGCTCTTGGCGCGGGGTTCGGGGGCAATGGCACGATCATCGGTTCGGCCTCGAACGTGGTCACCGTGGCCCTCAGCGAGAAGACGCACACACCCATCACCTCCAAGATCTGGATGCGGGCGGGACTGCCGGTGATGATCGTGACCTGCGTGGTGGGGAGTATCTTGTTTGCTGTCTTCTTCACCTGGATGAAGACGCCGTAGCGTTGATCCGGCTGGACGCCCTTCTTTGGATGATGCGAGGCTTGCAGGGCTTGGGCAGACACGAGTACAATGCCTGTGGAGGGGCGGTGGCGGAACGGCAGACGCTGCGGACTTAAAATCCGCTGGAGTGATACTCCGTGTGGGTTCGAATCCCACCCGCCCTACAGTGCGCTACATCAAACGCTTCCCAAGTCCGTTGCCTACGGCTGAGTAGTCGATACTCCGGTTTTGGGCAGGCTCTTCCTTTCGACGCAAGAGACACTGCGGGCTTCGAGACCTCGACTTAGTGCAAGGTACTGAGGATGCTGGCCATAAGCGCAGCGGACTCGACAAAGCCGCACTCGCTATGGAGTCAGTGTGCTTCTACGGTTGCGACAAGACGGTGCAACCAGTTGTCAGTTGGTGGCACAGCGCTGGCAAGGGGCAGGGCCAGAAGAAAACGCTGTGTGACCAGTTGTTGTCCTTGAACCCTGACATGCCGGGTCTTCATGGAACATAGGCGCCAGGCCCAAGCGGTGCACGTATCCGGGCCTGGCACCACGTCGCTCCGGTGGTGCGGGCCAGAAGAACGACGGAGGGCCGTCCGTTGGTGGGACGGCCCTCTTCTTCCTTGGTGGGTGGCGTGGGCAGGTCAGGCGATAGGTAGCTGTCTGCTCGCCAATGCGGATGATCGCAGCTACGATGTCGAGCAGCCACCACCACCAGGGAATCGTGATCGGGGCAGGCATCGGCTCTGGGTTGAGTGCTACGTGGTTGGGTTCTTCAGAGTTGGCCACACCTGTGAGGAGAAAGGAAGCAACGGTGCAAGAGAATCACCCACTCGAAATCGTAATCATCGGAGGCTTTCTCGGGAGCGGCAAGACGACCCTGTTGAAACGGCTGCTGGACTGGGAGATCGCTCGAGGGATCAAACCGGTCGTGATCATGAACGAGTTCGGCCAACTGGACATCGATAGCCGTCTCATCGACGACGGTCAGATCGAGATCAGGCGGCTCTCCGGTGGCTGCATCTGCTGCGACATGAGACTGGCGCTCACGAACACTCTCGAAGAGCTCGCCCGGAGTTCGCCCGGTGCTCGCATCTACCTGGAGACAACTGGTGTCGCCGACCCGGCCGGGGTGCTCGAGGCCATAGCGCCGGTGGCCATGCAGGGCAAGATCACAGTCAAGAAGCTGCTGCTAGTCTACGACGCCAGCCTGGGCGAGGCCCTCCAGGAGGACCAGTACACTGCCCAGCGGCAACTCCTCATGGCCGACGTGATCCTCATCAACCGCTGCGACACGGTCAGCCCAGACGAAGTCGAGATCGCGCTCAGCCAGGTGGGCCAGCTCAAGCCTGACGTACCTCTGTACCGTACCGCCTACTGCGACGTGGCGCCGGCGGAGATTCTGGCTGGCGAGAGCATGCCCGAGTACCCATCGGAGACGCCGCCCAGTACTGACAACTTGCGCAGCCTGGCCTTCGTCGTGGACAAACCCCTGAGCCGCAAGTGCTTTGAGGACTGGCTGGCCAACCTGCCTGGCGAGGTGCTGAGGGTCAAAGGCTTCGTACGGCTGGCCGGTGAAGAGGGCCTGTTCGAGGTTCAGGCCGTGCGTCAGCGGCACAACGTCGTGCCCTTCGACTCCCTGGTTCGCCAGCGGTCGGTGCTGGTGGCGATCGCCCATCCTCAGGCTTCGGACGACCTGATCAAGGCGTTGGAGGAATGCGCAGAGAGTAGCTAGCTCGGCTTCTGCTGTCAGTGACCCGATTGCTGGCGGTGGTGTTGCTCGGTAGTATGGGGCTCTCCCAACGTGGGAGAGCCCTTTCTGCTTCCGCGGAGAGGCCTGCGGGCCGCGAGAACGCGGGCAGCACGAGGACCTCGGTGCGCGCTTCGAGGAGCGACGCCTCGTGGGCACCTGGGCACAAACAGAGGGTATCGCAGTACACTTGTCGCGAAGTGATGGATTCCACGGTGGGGGACAGCCGTTTCGTTCCGAGAAACGAAAGAGGTACTTGACAGTTGTTCGAGAATCTAGTATAATAGTGATGAGAGCGCTCCCAATAACTGGCGCTTTGGAGACAATCGATCGTGGTACGACACGGGTTTTTTTGGGGGGACGTGGGAGCGCTCCCAGGAGGCGGCAGTGGCGCGTACGCTCGAAGAAGTAGCCCGATTGGCAGGAGTCTCGCGTTCCACCGTCTCTCGCGTGATCAACGAACAGCCCAGCGTTCGGTCGGAGACCAGAAAGCTCGTGTGGGAAGCTATCCGTGAGTCCGGATACCGGCCCCACGCTGTGGCGCGTAGTCTGGTCACCAAGCGGACGCAGATCGTGGGGATGGTCATCCCCGAAGTTGTGAGCAATCTCTTTACTGACCCCTTCTTCCCCATCCTGCTGCGCGGGGCGACAGAGGCCTGCAACGAGCACGGGTACCAACTGATGCTGTCGTTGTTTTCTTCTTCGGCGGACGGGCAGGAGATCTATCAGGGCTTGCTGGGTAACGCCTACCTGGATGGCGTGATCGTGGCCTCGGCTGCGGTGGATGATCCGCTGATCTCGGATCTGCTGCGGGATGGAGTGCCCTTCGTGGCGGTGGGGCGCTCTCCCATCGAACGGGTGCATTCTGTGGACGTGGACAACATAGGGGGGACACAGATGGCGATGGGTCACTTGATCCGCCTGGGGCATAGACGTATCGGGACCATCGCTGGGCGGCCGGACATGACCGCCGGGCAAGACCGCCTCGAGGGCTACCGGCGGGCGTTGGCGTCGCACGGCATCGCGGTGGATAACGATCTGATCGTTGAGGGGGACTTCACGGAGAGTAGCGGGATGGCAGGGATGCAGCGGCTGCTGGGAGCCGAGCCGACTGCTGTCTTCGTGGCTAGCGACATGATGGCGGTTGGCGCACTGAGGGCCCTGCGCCACGCGGGCCTGCGAGTTCCCCAGGACATCTCTCTGGCTAGCTTCGACGACATCCCCACGGCCTCAGCGACCGAGCCACCGCTCACGACGGTACGTCAGCCCATCGGGCGGATGGCGGCGCTGGCTGTGGAGACATTATTGGACCTGATCGAGGCTCCTGGCTCCGGGCCTCGACGGATCGTTCTACCTACCGAGTTGGTAATCCGCGAATCATGCTCTAAGAGGGAGGTGGTGAATCGTTGAGATCAATGCCGGTTGTGTGTCTTGGTTAGCCTACTTGTAGTGTCTTGAGTAGTATCTAGGAGGAGAGAGAAATGCGTAAGCTAGTATCGGTATTGCTGAGTCTGTTTGTTGTCGGCAGTCTCTTGCTGACCGCCTGTGGTGGCGGAGCGACGCCTACCGCGGCGCCTCCCGCCCCCGAACCTACGACTCCTCCACCCACAACGGCACCAGAGCCCACGGAGGAGCCCACGGTGGTTAGCTACGAGAGGAGCGAGACCCTCTACACCAGCGGAAAGCAGTGGGGTCCGCCATCGAACTGGAATCCCATCATGACCTGGGCCTACGCTATGGGGACAGTGAGTTTCTGCTACGAGACGCTGTTCCTGTATGACCCCCTCGCCGACGAATTCATTCCCTGGCTCGCTGAGAGCGGGGAGTGGACGAGCGACACTGTATATGAAGTCACGCTCCGCGAGGGCATCACGTGGACCGATGGCGAACCGCTCACGGCTGAAGATGTCGTGTTCACCTACGAGCTCGGCGAATTCCCTTCGGTTCCCTACAGCACCTTGTGGGAGTGGTTGGAGAGTGCTGAGGCGGTTGGTGACCTCGGCGTGAAGTTCACCTTCTCCGAGCCCAACTATCAGGAATGGGACTTCTTGCTGTACCAAAACGCGATAGTGCCCAAGCACCTGTGGGAGGGCAGGACGGAGGAGGAGGTCTCTACGGGGGCCAATGAGAACCCTGTGGGCTCGGGTCCATACCTCTATGAGACACATAGCGAAGATAGGATGGTATGGGTTAGAAACGACGACTGGTGGGGGATAGACGTGCTCGGCATGTCGTTCGCTCCCAAGTACATCGTGGACATCGTCAACAGCAGTAACAACGTCGCTCTCGGTTTGGTGCTGCAAGGCGATCTCGACCTCAGCAACAACTTCTTGCCAGGCATAGCATCGTTGAGAGATCCAGGCAGGGGCTATGGCGTTAAGACGTACTTCGCGGAGCCGCCCTATATGCTGCCTGGCAACACGGCCTGGTTGGTCTTGAACCTGACGAAGCCGCCTATGGACGATCCGGCGTTCCGTAGAGCGTTGGCCTTCTCCGTCGACGTGGACAAGATCGTCAACGTGGTCTACGGGAACATCGTCGACAAGGCCAGTCCGACGGGCTTGCTGCCCAACTGGGAGAAGTACATCGACCAGGATATGGTGGACGAGTTGGGGTTCTACTACGATCCGGATGAGGCCAAGGCTATTCTGGCCGATGCCGGATACGCGGATGTCGACGGGGACGGGTTTGTGGAGATGCCCGATGGCTCCCCGATCGACCTGTCCATCATCGTGCCCAACGGCTGGACGGACTGGATGGAGTCCATCAGGGTCATCGCTGAAAGCGCCCAGGCCGTAGGCATCAAAGTCACTCCGGACTTCCCAGACTACGGTGCGCTGGTGGATGCGCGCAGCGACGGGAGCTTCGATATGCTTATCAATAACGATAAGCAGATCAGTAACACCCCGTGGACGTACTATGACTACGTCTTCCGCCTGCCCATTCAGGAGTCACAGACCACCACCAACTTCGGGAGGTACGAGAACGCGGATGCCTGGGCTCTGGTGCAAGAGCTGGACAGGACCCCGACGGCCGATCTGGCCGGCATGCAGGCGATCGCGTCCGAACTCCAGAGGATCCATCTCACGGATCTGCCTATCATTCCGTTGTGGTACAACGGTATGTGGTCGCAGTGGAGCGATGCTGTGTGGTCCAACTGGCCGTCCGCGGCAGAAGGTGACGACCACTACCTGCCTGCTACCTGGAACCAGTACTGGAACATGACTGCCATACTCATGCTCGCGGAATTGGAGCCGGCAGCAACAGAGTAGGTCAGTTGGAGTTGGCACCGCAAGACTTGTCAAGCACCGCCCCTCCTTCTAAGCCTGCGGGAGGGGCGGTGTTCTTGCAGGTTTGCTGTGGGGAGGAGTTGCTGTGAAACGGTATTTCGGAAGAAAAGTACTGATCTACTTCTTGACGTTCTTCCTTGCCGTGACCATCGACTGGATGATCCCACGCTTCATGCCCGGCAATCCTATTCAGACCATGCTGTCCAGGGCTCAACTTCATGCAGGGGCATACGAGCGGATCTACGACTACTACGCAGGCTTGTTTGGACTGGACCTTCCGGCCTGGCAACAGTATCTCAATTTCTGGAAGGCCCTGTTCCACGGCGACCTGGGAATAAGCGTGCTTCTGTTTCCGACGCCGGTGACGAAGGTCATCATGAATGCACTGCCCTATGACTTGTTTCTTCTTGTGCCGGCGATACTGCTGAGTTGGTTTGCGGGGAACTGGTTCGGCGCTTTCGCGGCGCGATCCAAGTGGCTCGACAATACCATATCACCACTGGGGTATATCCTCACTGCGACGCCCTATATGTGGCTGGGGATCGTGCTGGCCTGGGCCTTCGGCATAGTTCTGGATATTTTCCCGATCTCAGGGGGCTATAGCTTCGCGTTGCGACCTCATCTCTCTTGGACCTTCATCGGGAGCCTCTTGCAGCACTGGTTCCTCCCCTTCGCCTCTCTCTTCCTGGTCAAGTTTGGAGGTTGGGCGATTGGGATGCGGAACATGATCATCTACGAACTGGAGGCGGACTACGCTCATTATCTCGAGGCCCTTGGGGCGCCGAAGAGGCTGGTGAGACAATATGCGTTCAGGAACGCGATACTTCCCCAGCTCACCGGGCTGGCCCTCGATCTGGGCATCATCGTGGCAGGTGCCCTCGCCACAGAGATCGTGTTCTCGTACCCCGGAATCGGCTACCTGCTCCTGGGGGCCATCCAGAACAAGGATTACTTCCTCATCCAGGGATGCTTCCTCTTCATCATCCTGGGCGTGTTGCTGGCCAATTTCATCATTGATATCGCTTATGTCCTTGTGGATCCGAGAACGCGAACAGGGATGATGGGTGAAGCGTCATGACGGAATCCAAGAAGAAGAACGAGATTCTCTACTTTGCACTAAGGAATAACAAACTGAAGCTCGGTGTCGCTGTTCTTCTCGTTTTTGTCGTCCTTACATTGATCGGACCGCTGCTCACAGACTACGCACCTTACGACTACGTGGGGCCACCCTATCACCCACCATCAGCCGAATACTGGTTTGGAACCACGACATTCGGGCAGGACGTCTTCACCCAGTTCATACTCGGCCTCAAGGCGACGTTCATGGTGGGGATTATCGGTGGAGGACTCGCGACGCTTATAGGAGTAGTCGTTGGTTTCACCGCCGGTTATCGTGGCGGCGTCGTAGATGAAGTGCTCAACATGCTGACCAACATCGTCCTCGTCATACCCACGCTAGCCATGCTTCTGATCATAGCAGCCTATCTCACCGTCAGGGGAGTTCTTGCCGAGAGCGTGTTCATCGGATGTACGGCCTGGCCTTGGGCGGCCAGAGCCATCCGGGCACAGACCTTCTCGTTACGCTCCAGGGATTTCGTCGACCTGGCGCGGCTGAGTGGAATGCGGTCATGGAAGATCATTCTCTCGCAGATCGCGCCGAACATGATGTCGTACCTACTGCTGGTCTTCATTCTTCAGTTTGGAGGCGCGATCCTCACGGCTGCGACACTGGATTTCATCGGACTCGGTCCGACGAATGCAGTATCGCTGGGCCTGATGATGAACAATGCCGTCCTCTGGGGCGCTCTCCTTCTGGGTATGTGGTGGTGGTTCGTTCCACCGGGTGTGGCGATCATGGCTATCGTCGGGGCGCTGTACGTGACCAACGTGGGACTGGACGAAGTCTTCAACCCCAAACTCAGGGAGATGTGAAAACGTGAGTCTGCAAGTAGAGAACCTCAGGGTCTATTACCAAACCCTGAGAGGGGATGTCCGGGCGCTGGACGGCGCCACATTCACCATCGAGGACGGAGAGATCATGGGGCTGGCTGGCGAATCGGGCTGCGGAAAGACCACGCTTGGCCACAGCCTTATCGCCTTGACTCCTCCCATGAGATTTGTCGAGGGGCGTGTGACACTCGACGACGAAGAGCTGCCTGTCTGGGACATGGAGAGGATGAACGACTTCAGGTTCAAGAGGATCTCCATCATACCACAGTATGCCATGAATGCCATGAATCCGACCCGGAAGATAGGCAAGATGACATCGGAGCTCCTAGAATCCAGGAAGGTGGAGTACAAATCCACCCTGCCTGAGCTGAAGAGGAGACTCGATCTGGTTGAACTGACACATGATGTGTTGAGCATGTACCCGATTGAGCTGTCAGGCGGTATGAAGCAGAGAATGGTCATGGTTCTGTCTACTCTGCTGAACCCTTCACTGCTCATCGCGGACGAGGTCACCTCGGCACTTGATGTGTCCACTCAGAAGGCTGTCTCAGAGATGCTCGTCGGGTTTCGAGACCGCGAATTCGTGAAGAGCCTGATCGTCATCACCCATGATATCTCCATCCTGTACCAGATAGCAGACAGCATCCTGATCATGTATGCAGGACAACTGGCGGAGAAAGGCCCCACCGACGCGATCATCCACTCTCCCCGACATCCGTATACGAAGCTGTTGATCTCGGCCTTGCCGAAGGTGGGAGTGAAGTATGCCGAGAGGAAGCTGGAAGGGATTCCCGGGAATCCGCCACAGCTACTCGATCCTCCAGTTGGATGTCGTTTCAGAGACCGATGCCCAGTCGCCTTTGGCAAATGCCTGGAAGAGCCCCCTTTCATGGAAGTCGAGAAAGACCACTTCGTCGCTTGTTGGAAGGAGTTCGAAAGGAATGCTTAGGCTAGACGGGGTATCGAAGGTCTACAAGGTCGGGACCTTTGGAGGGAAAGAGCTCCACGCAGTACGTGACGTCAGCTTCGACGTCAAGGATGGAGAGGTGGTCTCCTTGATTGGCGAAAGCGGAAGCGGGAAGAGCACCATCGGCAAGATGATACTGCGTCTCATCTCCATAAGCTCCGGGACGATATCGTTCGACGGGGTAGACATCTCCACCCTCAAAGGAGATGCACTCAAGGAGTACTACCGGAAGGTGCAGGGCGTGTTCCAGGACCCGTTCAGTTCCTACAACCCGATCTTCAAAGCCGATCGGGTCTTCACCATGATCCGGGAGGAGTTCTATCCAGGGATCAAGGGCCAGGAATGGGGCGACAAGTTGCAGGACTCGTTGAGGGCTGTCGGCCTCAATCCCGCCGATGTGTTGAACAAGTTTCCACACCAACTCAGCGGAGGCCAGCTTCAACGTTTCCTCGTCGCCCGCGCACTGTTGTTGGACATTGAATTCCTCGTGGCTGATGAGATCATCAGTATGCTGGATGCATCCAGACGAATGGACGTCCTCAACCTGCTGGCAGATCTGAAGTCCACTGGCCTGTCCATCCTGTTCATCACCCACGATCTCTCGCTGGGCTACTACATAAGTGAAAGAGTGGTGATCCTCTACAGGGGAAGGGTGGTGGAAATGGGGTCAACGGAGAAGGTATACTTCAATCCGCTTCACCCCTACACAAGCATGCTGATGGCTTGTGTCCCCCGCCTGGATGAGAAGTGGGAAGAGGTAGATGTGGAGCTGAGAGCAAAGGAGTCAGAGTTCGCCCGCGGCTGTGTCTACTACGAGAGGTGTCCACTCGCTGTCAAGGATGAAAGGTGCGCCAGGGAGAGACCGCCGCTGGTAGAGGCCGAACCGGATCACCTTGTGGCGTGTGGCCGAGTCTAGCGAGGTATGAGGAAGTTTCGAGGTGCCTTCATGGTCGGCGCTTCACTTGGGGAGACACTCCGGTGCACTACATAGTCTGGTGAACCATCTCAACAACAGAAGTGGGAGGCCCTGAGTTGTCCAACATCCCCTGGGAAGAGCGCCCTCGCGAGTGCAGTGAAGTCGTCTGGCGCTCGCAGAGAAACCCGATCATCACGCGCGATGCAGTGCCAGAAACGAACAGCATCTTCAACAGCGCCGTGGTGCCTTTTGAAGACGGTTTCGCCGGCGTATTCCGCTGCGACAACACGGCCAGAGTCATGCAACTCCATGCGGGAGTGAGCGAAGATGGCGTCAACTGGGAGATAGAGCCTGAGCGCATTCAGTTTCGTTGTGAGGACGACGAGACTGGCGCCTTCGTCCACGCCTATGATCCACGGGTGTGCTGGCTCGAGGACAGATACTACGTTACGTGGTGCAACGGCTACCACGGGCCGACCATAGGCGTGGGTTACACCTATGATTTCAAAGCTTTCTACCAGATGGAGAATGCCTTCTTGCCCTACAACAGGAACGGTGTGCTCTTCCCTTCCAAGCTTGGCGGGAAATACGCGATGCTGAGCCGGCCCAGCGACAGAGGGCATACCCCCTTTGGTGACATCTTCTACAGCGAGAGCCCGGATCTGATCTACTGGGGCCACCACAGGCACGTCATGTCTCCTACCTCGGGCTGGCAAGAAACCAAGATCGGTGCGGGGCCTACACCGATAGAGACGTCAGAAGGGTGGCTCCTGATCTATCACGGTGTGCTGACCTCGTGCAATGGGTTCGTGTACAGCTTCGGCGCGGCGCTGCTGGATCTGGAGAGGCCTTGGAGGGTGATCTACAGAACGCGTCCGTACCTGCTCAACCCGAGGGAGTACTACGAATGCGTTGGTGACGTCCCCAACGTCACCTTCCCGTGTGCTGCCCTGTATGACCCGCCGACAGGGCGGATGGCGATCTACTACGGCGGAGCAGACACGGTCACCTGTCTGGCCTTCGCGAAGCTTGATGAGCTGCTCGATTTCATCAAGGAGAACACTCTCTAAAGGAGAAACAGCCAGCCACCGGCCTTGCGGACGCCGATGTGGGGATTGGCGTTGTTGTGAAAGGACACGAGCCATAGAACAAGATCTAACTCTGCACACTCTCGCCAAGATGATCGATCACTCCTTGCTCCATCCCACCATGACGGATAGAGACATCCTGGACGGCTGCAAGCTGGCGAGGAAGTACGACGTGGCCACGGTCTGCGTCAAACCGTATGCGGTCAGCATGTCCCGCGAGGCATTGGCCGGGTCGGGAGTGGAAGTATGCTCCGTGATTGGCTTCCCGCACGGGAACAGCCGCACAGGCGTCAAAGTTGCGGAGACTCTTCAGGCTGTCGACGATGGAGCCAGCGAGATCGACATGGTGATCAACATCGGCAGAGCGCTGGGCGGGCAGTGGGATTACGTTGCCGATGAGATCAAGACTGTCAATGGCGCGTGCATTGATCATCAGGCCTTGCTCAAGGTCATTCTGGAGACCGACTATCTCCAGGACGAGCACATCATCAGACTGTGTGAGATCTGCTCGCAGCACAGGGTCGCGTTCGTCAAGACATCGAGCGGCTATGGGTTCGTCAAGCAGCCGAATGGCCTCTACTCCTATGCCGGGGCGACCGACCACGTTCTGAGGCTGATGCGTGCTCA
>DAOUEW010000199.1:0-7518 GCA_034430275.1 Anaerolineae bacterium
TCTGGCTGTGCGTCAGCAGACTATCGCAACTCACGAGGGAAGGGCCAATCGCAGCTACGCTTGAATACCTTGGTCAACACGTTGACCCGGGTCCTCCTGATCCCCGGGATGTCGTGGATGGTCTCCGACACGAAGGTCCGAAAGGCATCGATGTCCGTCGCCACGAAGGCCGCTGAGATGTCGAAGTCGCCGGTGGAGAGAGCCACGTAGCAGACCTCATCCAGCTCACACAGCCGCTCTGCTACCTCATTCATCCTGCCGGGCTCCACGTCGATGACAATGTCAGCCCTGATCCCGAACCCCAACGCCTCGGGGACCGCACCCGCGCATATCGAAACCAGGCCGCTATCGATCAGGCGGCTCAGCCTGCTCCTCACGGTCCTGGGCGGGACGTTACCTATTCTCCGGGCTATCTCCGCGGAGGTCGTCCTCGCGTCCTCTATCAGACATCTCAGGATCCCCCGGTCGAGATCATCCACTCTCGGCTTCATCTACCCTCCCCTTCAATGCCGAATCACCTGCCATTATAGTTCAAAGCAGCCCGATTGTCAAGACGCTGACCAGAAAGCTGCCGGATCGGCACAAACCGGACGAACACACAGTGGATCGAATCGTCCCATCCCACTGCCCAGCCATCCGGGCTGACGCAGACAGCTGTAACACTCCGCCCAGCACGCTCCAAGCCAAGGCGCTTGCTCGCGGTGCGAGCAAAACGGTATCACCGACCGAGCCAACTGAGGGTGTTCCAGCCCCTCTTGCCTCCGTGCCCGACGAAGAAGGCTGCTGGGAGAGTCCTGGGTTGCCGTGCTGGGAACACAAAGGGGACGCCTTCTGCGCCCCCATTGCCACGCCACCCTGGTGTCCTTCGACAGACTCTTCGTCCAACAGCCCGGGGATTGCCTACGAGTACTAGCACCGGCAGAGTCGCCAGCGCTCGGGTCAAGGCTCTTTGAATTGCTTCTCCAGTCTCTCCAGCATCATGGCCGCTTGAACCAGCATGTCCAGCGGGTTCTTCTCCCCTCGGAAGTACCTATAGTCGCAGGGCATGATGTCCAACGTATTGACCAGATCCTGGTAGCGAGATCTCAGCGCCCCCTCGCTGACGTCGTAGAGCATGGCCAGTTCTTTCTGAGTGACCTGCCGGAAGTTCAGCTTGCGGACCGTGTAGTCCAGGGCCGCGGCCCAGATCTCGGGCTTGCGCATCGACAACGCCCGCCGCCCAGCCGCGATGCGGAACTCCCACCACATCTGCATCGCCGCGCTGATCTCCTCCAACGGGATGCCCTGGCCGGTCATACCTCGCGTGAGGGCCGACTCCACGGGATCCATGCCCACCTCGAACAGGGCGCGAAAACGCTCGTGCAGCCGGGTATCGGGCTCTAGCTCCAGGAAATCCCGCAGCGATCTCAGCGCTTCGTCCCACTGGCCGAAGCGCGCCCGCGCTCTCGCCAGATTGAGGTGATACTCAGCGTCGTCCGGCGCCAGACGCACCGCCTCCCTGAAGTTGCGGATGGCGTCCTCCACCTCCCACTTGTCGTAGCACTCCAGGCCCTCGACGTTGTAGGATTCCGCTTTCTGCTTCACTTCCTCCGTCTTGGGTGCAGCCATCGAGGATCTCCTTCAGTCTGTATCACTGCTCGGGTATTCTACCACGGCCGAACCGCGATGCAAAGCCTATGACGCAGACGACACGCCGTCGCCGACCCCGTCCGCCTGGAGCACGGGTTTCAACGCAGCAATGGCCACCTCCAGCATGGACTCATCGGGTTCCCGAGTCGTGAGGCGCTGTAGAGCCATACTGGGTGTGATGAGAATTCTGACCAATGGGTTGCCGCTATGGTTGGCGAAGAACCTGATCAGCTCATAAGAGACAGCGGCGATCACAGGGACCAGAAGAAGACGGGAGAGAATCCGGTACAGCATGGGAGGGCGTCCCAGGAAAGCAAAGAGGAGGACAGAGATGAGGACGACGATCAACAGGAAGCTCGTGCCGCACCGGGCATGGGCCTTGCTGTAGGCCCCGACGTCCCTCGCATCGAGGGAAGCTCCACTCTCGTAGGCGTCGATGGTCTTGTGTTCGGCGCCGTGATAGGCGAAGACACGCTCGACATCCGGCACCAGGCCGATCAGCGCCAGATACAGAATCAGGATCAGGAGGCGGACGCCGCCTTCCAGCAGGTTGCTGAGCAAGTCCGAGCTGATGAACCGATCCAGGAAGCCCACCAACACCAGGGGCAGCACGAAGAACAATCCCACTCCCACACCGAGAGAGAAGAGAAGCGTGGCCACCACTGCTGGCGTGCTAAGCTCGATATCTTCTTCGGACAGCGACACGTTGGCAGAGTACATCAGCATCCGGGTGCCCAGGACCAGAGTGTCCCACAGCATCACCAGCCCGCGCGCGAACGGTATCTTCTGCCATAGACTGTTGTAGATGAACCCGGAGAGCGGTTCCGCGTGCAGGACTATCTCGCCGGAGGGATCGCGCACGGCCACAGCCATACTAGTCCGTCCGCGCATCATCACCCCCTCGATGACAGCCTGACCACCGTAATGAAACTCAGACAACACTCACTCCTCAGAAGGCACACCGCCTTAGTTCTTGCACGATTCTAGCGCAAAGCCCGGCAATTGGCAACACTACCCGCGCTGCTTCTTCACACCCGGTCGCTGGCAGGCTCGTCGCTTGCCTTCCCAACGGGTGTCAGCCCGTCTAACCGGCAGCCCCGACACGTGGTATAATCCACGTGCTCAGAACAGGAGGACAGATGACCCGCGCTACGAGTGGAAAACTGGTTTCCGTGCGCACCCTCGTGCTGCGCGACGAGCAGGTACTCCTAGTCGGCCACCGCTCGACCAAGGCAGACAAGGTCTGGTGGATGACGCCGGGGGGTTTGGTGGATACGGGAGAATCTGCCGTCGATGCGGCGGCGAGGGAGGTCAGGGAGGAGACAGGCCTCGAGGTAGAGATCGGCAGACTGGTCTACTGGGCCGAATGGATCTGGCAGCGATCCCACTGCGTGGAGCTGGTGTTCCTGGGGGAGGTCACGGGGGGACAACTAGCCGCCGGCAACGATCCCGAATTGCCCGAGCATCAGCAGATCATCTTCGATGCACGCTTCTTCGACCTCGACGAGCTAGACGAATACCCCGTCTATCCTCCCGCCCTGGTCACCCTGCTCAGGGAGCACCTCGATCAGGGATTCCCTGAGGGAGCGTTGTTCCTCGGTACACACCAGCCGGACTTGCCTAGGTAACGCGCTATGCGTTGCCGGCGGGCGGCGTGCTCTTCTTCGCGCCTCAACTCTAGATCCATGTGCCGATCCGACGCCCGTGGGTACGCAATGCCGCAGTGACCCTGCGTGCTCACCGCGGATCCTCCGGCAGACTCCGGAACGGCTCTTGGGAGAGCCCGGTGGTGGCCCACAACCGGCTGCGTTATAATCACTGGCCTGTGTACCGGAGACGTGCGAACCGGCTCCCGCAAACCTCCGCTGCTCAAAGCCCATGTCCGGTGGGCGGACAAACTCGGTCCTGGCAGAGGAAGACCCTGCCAACCAGAAATCGATGAGCAAGTGAAACGTAGCAGGCAAACCACAGCACAGCACACCATAGCCCAGGCGGTGAGAGACGCCTACGCCAGAGGCGAGGAAGACGAAGCTCTGGAGCCCCTGGCCCTGTTCGGCCAGGACGGTCAACCCGTGGGCAGAATAGAAGACGGCGACTATGTCATCTTCTACGACATCCGTGGGGAAAGGGAGATAGAGCTCACCCGTTCCTTCGTGGACCCCCACTTCGATGAGTTCCCCGTCGACAGAACACTGAAAGCCCACTTCGCCACCATGATCCAGTATGACGAGAGCCTGGACGTCCAAGTCGCCTTTCCGCCTTTGAGGGAGATAGATCAGACCCTCAGCCAGGTCATCAGCGAACACGGGCTGAAACAGGCCAAGATCACCGAGTCGGAGAAGGCCATCCACCTCCAGTTCTTCCTCAACGGCAAGCTGGAAGGGCCCTTCCCAGGCGAGGAGAGAATCATCGTGCCCTCGCCCAAGGTGATGGACTACTCCCAGGTGCCCGAGATGAACGTGGTCGGGGTCGCCGAGGCGGTACTGGAGAAGATCGCCGATCCCTCATGCGACGTGATCATCGCCAACTTCGTCAACGTGGACGTCGTGGGTCACATCGAGAATGAAGAGGCCATCAAGAGGGCGGTGGAGGCCGTGGACTCACACATCGGCCAGGTGGTGGAAGCCGCAGAGGAGGCCGGGATGACCGTCGTAGTCACCGCCGACCATGGCACTGTGGAGAGGTGGCTCTATCCCGACGGGGCCATCGATACGGGCCACACCGATAGCCCGGTCCCATTCATCGTGGTCTCCTCGGACGAGGTCTCGTTGAGGGACGGCGGCGCCTTGACCGACGTCGCCCCCACCGTCCTCCAACTGCTTGGGATACCCAAGCCGGAGGCCATGGCCGGGAGCAGCCTCCTGGAAGATGTTTCGGGTGCAACGCTCGACAAGCAAAGGGTTCTGCTGCTGATCGTCGATGGCTGGGGCTACAGAGAGGAGCCTCACGGCAATCTCATCGCCCAGGCTCAGACTCCCGTGATGGACGGGTTGTCGAGGGAGTGCCCGTTCACCACCCTCGAAGCTTCCGGTGGTGCGGTGGGCATGCCCGATGGCACCGTTGGCAACTCCGAGGCCGGACACCTGCACCTGGGGGCCGGGCGAACCATCTACTCCGACAGGCTGAGGATCGATCGAGCCATGGCCGATGGCTCCTTCTACGACAACGAGGCCTTCCTGTGGGCCATGAGAGGGGCCAAGCGAGCGGGCACGCGTCTGCACCTCCTGGGTATCATCTCCTTCTACAGCTCCCACGGCTCCCTCGATCACCTCCTCGCCCTGCTGGAACTGGCCAAGAGAGAGGGCCTGAGAGAGGTCTATCTGCACTCCATGCTCGGTCGCAGGGGAGAACACCCAGAGAGCGGGGCCAGGTACATCGAGCAGGTGGAGAAGGCCACAGCCGACCTCGGTGTGGGCCGGGTTGTCTCAGTCATCGGCAGGTTCTGGTCCCTGGACAGAGAGGAGAACTGGGACCGTATCGAGAAGACCTATCGCTGGCTGGTGTACGGCGAGGGAGGACAGGTGAGAGAGACCGTATGAACCGACTGTTGCTCATCCGCCACGCCCTCAATGACTGGGTAGGGAAACGGATTGCGGGCTGGACTCCTGGCATCTCCCTCAACGAGAAGGGCAGAGAGCAAGCCGCACGCCTGGCCCAGTGGCTGGAAGAGGTGCCCCTGGAGGCGATCTACTCCAGTCCCCTGGAGCGCGCGGTAGAGACGGCCGAACCCATCGCCGACTCGCACCAACTGAAGATGGCGATCAGGGAGGCCATCGGCGAGAGCCATTACGGAGACTTGGACGGCAAGCCCATAGAGGAGATCTTCAAAACTGATCTGTGGGAGAAGTGGCGCCTCCACCCCAGCCGGACCCGCTTCCCCGGTGCTGAAACGACGTACGAGGTACAGGTACGCGTGGTGGAGCAACTCGAACAGATGCTGAGGGAACATCCCGACGGCAACATCGCCGTGGTCACTCACGCCGATCCCATCCGCGTCGCCGTCGCCCACTACGTCGGTCTGCCCCTAGACCTGGTGGGACGCATCTGGGTTTCGCCCGCCTCCGTAACCGTCCTCCGCTTCGACGCATGGGGACCGAGGCTGACACGATTGAGCCACAGCGGCCCTCTCGATCTCTTGACCAGGAGTCAGGCCTCGAGCTAGACGACTCAGTCACCGTCGCGGAGATCGAGGGCCGTGAACACAAGAGACGGCTCTCCATCGCCCGCATCCCGCAGTAGAAGCGTGCTCACGCCCTGACTCAGAGGCAGCAACGGGCCTTCGAAGTCCTCCTCTGCATGGACGGTGTAGCTCCACACCAGCTCTCCATCGAGATATACCTCGAGAGGACGTTTGCCCCTTTCGCTGAGAGCAGTAAACGCGAGGCGCTTGGTCACGGCAGTGGATGCCACGATGACGCAGTCAGCCTCGCGTCCGAGCCTTCGCCCCGGCTCGTCGTCCCGGTCGCGGCGGACCCCCCACCCCTCGCCCAGGATCAAGAAAGGGTCTTCTCCATCCTGTCTGCCAACGTTGTACACAGTGATTGAGCCATCCTCGTATACCGGTTGTCTCTCACCAAGGATCTCCTCTGCCAGATCGAAGACCGCCTCTCTCGCCCTGCCCGCTGGCAGCATGTAATGGTGGAGAATCACGTATCGGACGTTCAGATACTCGAAGACCTCGTCCGAGACGTCCGTTGGGTTCTGAGCGATGATATCCCGCTCCAGGAAACGGAAGTGCTGGAGAACGGGGACCCGCTCCAGTAGCGACAGAGGCTCCCGACGGGTGACGTATCCAGCCAAGATAGGCTTGTGGTGCACCGTCTGGTAGAGAAGATGCGCCGGGCGGTCCCAGTTCATGGGCAGCTCAAGGATAGCATACTCTGACTGGTCCGCCGCCAGACTCTGGTAGAAGGCAGGCACCTCCACCTTGGACAGGCGATAGGGCGCTGGCAGGAACTCGAAGCAAACCAGAACCACCGCTGCTAGCGCAACGAGCCTCCCCCTCGTCGGGGCCAGGCTCCCGATCGCCTTCTGCAACCCCACCGCTCCCAGTACTGATAGGCAAAGCATGACCATCACGTCGAACCTGCTCACCGAGCGGGCGATGCTGAGGACGGGGAATAGTCGATAGAACAGCAGATACGGCAGCGGCACGGCAAGCTGTCGTCCTGCCACGTGCAGGTAGGGCCCCAAGGCCAGCAAGAAGAAGGCGAGAAGACTGACCACCCAGAGGGACGCTTTCCGGCGCTCCGCCCACACGCCGTAGAAAGCCAGAGCCAGGGGAATGAAGCCAGCGAAGACCATCCGCTCCGAGGTGCTGCTGGTGAAGGCCTGACTCAGGCCCGCAGCCGCCTCTCCCCAGACAGGATGAAACTCGTTGGGCGTCACGAAGGCCAGCAAGTCCGCAGAGAGGCGCAATGTGGTTCTGAAGGAGGAGCTCAGATAGGAGGAATCTCTGGCCGCTTCCAGGACCATAGGCACCAGCAGAGGGGCAAGAAGCGCGCCGCTCGAGACCAGAATGAGGGCTGCCTTTGTGAGCAACAGACCAGGCCGCCGCTGGACCCACAGCCGATAGCCAAGACAAACCAGTGTGAACACGAGGAGATAAAGAGCGTAGTACCAGTCGCACAGAGCGGTGAGCGTCAGGAACAGGACCGGCAACACCAGATCCGAGCGCAGACGCAGGCGCTCCGACGAGAGGGATCTCACGAGTAACAGGACATAGAAGGGCAGCCATTCGAGAGAGATCACCTGCATGTGGCCCAAGAGATGCGCGAAGTGAAATGGCGCGAAGGTAAAGACGGCCCCGGCCAGAAAGGCCGGGACAGAAGCTGTCTCCCCTTGCGACTCACGCAGAACGTGGGAGGCCAGGAGATAGGCGCCGTAACC
>DAOUEW010000200.1:0-3090 GCA_034430275.1 Anaerolineae bacterium
AACCTACGCTGAGGTTGATTCGGATGGCGACGTAGACGAGAGCAACGAGGACAACAACGAAGCGTCCCGGGCGATCGACGTAACGCCCTCCTAGGCACCTTCGCTGGACTTCCAGGTTGATGGTTCGGATGTGCCCGCCGCTGGCCTAATGGTGGGCACATCCCCTGCTATGGCGTGCCGATTCTGGAACGTGGCGGTGACTGCTCGGTGAACTGAGGAGGCCCTGATGAAAGCAGAGGAGATCATCGACGCGCTGGGCATGTCGCCCCATCCCGAGGAGGGCGGGTACTTCGTCGAGACCTACAAGTGTGAGGAATCGATTTCCAGGAAGGCCCTGCCCGAGAGGTACCACGGAAAGCGATCCTTCGGCACCGCCATCTTCTACCTCCTCACCCCGGAGACCTTCTCCCAGTTACACAAGCTGGAGTCGGACGAGATCTTCCACTTCTACCTGGGGCACCCCGTGACCATGCTCCAACTGCGGCCGGACGGGTCGTCGGAGGTGCTGACGCTGGGCCAGGACATCGTGGGAGGGCAGCGGCTTCAGGTGGTGGTGCCCGGAGGGACGTGGCAGGGGTCATTCCTCGACGAAGGGGGCGAGTTCGCCCTCCTCGGTTGCACCGTGGCCCCGGGGTTCGAGTACGCCGACTACGAGACAGGTTCCAGAGGTGATCTGCTGAAGGAGTACCCCGAGCAGGGAGAGCTCATCCTGCGGCTTACGCTCCCGCACTGAGGGGTGGCCTCGTGGGTCAACAAGGTTGTCGGAGGGCGTGTCCTGCCTGGGTCTCAATCATGGCGTGGTCGGACATTGCGTCCGTATGAAAGGAGAGAGGTGAGTGATGGAAGACAGTATCACGATCAATCGGCCGGTGGAAGAGGTCTTCGCCTACTTGGCGGACATCGAGAACTTGGCCAAGTGGCATGGGCAGGTAGATCACGGCGAGCAGACTTCGGAGGGCCCGCTCGGTGTGGGAACCACGTATCGCGGAAGCTCTGACTTCATGGGCAGGAAGATGGAGTGGACCTCGGAGATCACCGAATACGAGCCCAATCTTAAGGTCGCCCAGACGTTGGACATGGGCCCTGCGGTGATGGCGATGACCTGGGTCCTGGAGCCCGTGGAAGGCGGCACCAAGTTCACCGTCATCTCCGAGGGCGAGATGGGCGGCCTGGCCAAGCTGGCCGGTCCTCTCATGGACCGCACCATGAAGAAGCAGATGGAGAGCAACCTGACCTGCCTGAAGGGCCTGCTGGAGGGGTAGTCACGAGGCGTGGTCGGCCGGGGTGCCATTTCGTAGGCAACTTCGAAGCGGTGCCTCCCAAGCAGCGGTTCCAACCAAGCTTGTAGCCGCACGGCATGCCGTGTGGCTACGGTCATAGTTGGTGGGACTCGCTGTCACACGATGAGCAGCACGAGCGCCAAGGCCCCCATGTATGCCGCCAGAGCCGCGTCGGCTCGGGTCACCGCGATGGGCTGTCCCAGCGGCCGATCAGGATCAAACGCTCTGGCCTCGGCCGCCCACACGATATCGTCACCGCGCCGCAGAGACCCCGCGATCACGGTCACGAGCAGCAACTTCAAGGTGTGCAGCCTGCGAGAGCGGAAGCCGCCCCTCAGTCGCATGGCGTGATACGACGTCTCCATGGTCTCCTGAATGGTGGGCAAGACGTTGGTGGCTACACCCAGGGCAAACCCCAGTCCCTTCAGTCTCATGCCCTCAAAGAGCTGTGCCATCTGCGCTACCGACACCGTAAGGGCGAAGACCGCCGCGGCGAGGGCGATGGAGAGGGCCCTGGTCACCATCCAGAGTCCGGCCCAGAAGCCCTCCTGAGACAACATCAGACCCCAGAGGGAGAAGGCGCGGTCGCCGATGAGCAGCGGACTGAGGGCGAGGGTGGGCAAGACGAAGAGCCAGATCTGCCAGCGGAAGAGGAGCGTCAGAGCCTTCCCGGAGAATAGGCCAGCAAAGACGATAGTGGCCAGGAGCACGAAGACCACCTCCGCCTCACGGGCCAGGATGGCCGTGGCCACCGTGCCCACAAAGAACAACAGATAGCCGTAGGCGGAGAAGAGGACTCGCGGTGCGGCAGGCAGGAGACGGCTATCTCGCAAGACGGCCACGTACGATCCTCCCCAGGTCCCAGCCGATCCATCCTGCCAGAGCGCCGGCCAGGATGCGTATCAGGAAGAGGATGACGATGATGGCCAGCGCGTAGCTGGCGTCGATGCGCAGCAGACTGACTCCCTGCTTGACCATGCCCACGTACACGTCGTAGATACCCTTACCATAGAGGATGTACATCATGATGAACTTATGGAAGAAGTTCCAGGCAATGGCCAGTGCGCCCGCCAGCACAAAGCCCCAGCGTCTGGGCTTCCGAGCCACCCAGAGCCCCAACTCCATCAACAGACTCTCGGCCAGGATGGCTACCAGCGGGCCCACTTGCACCCCGCCGATGCTGATCATCTTGAGGATGGCGGTGATGATGCCGATCAAAAACACCGACCCGGTCCGCGGAACGAAGTGACGGCCAACGAGGGCCACGATCACGCCGAGAAAGGCCATGATCAGTCCCACCAGGAAGGTGTCGGCCAGGGGAGGGAAGATGACGTGCAGGTAGGAGCCCAAGGTCAGTTCCAAAGCCCCCCAGATGGCGCCGAAGATGGCGATGTAGACTAGCTCACGTACCGAGAACCTCATTTGTACTCTCCTTCTGTTCATTGAATTCTTTCCACGGCCCAGCACCGGGCGGGACGCTCGACAGCTTTCCACCCTCCAGCATCAGGATGCGGTGCGCATAGCGGCAGACCAGCTTGTAGTCGTGGGTGATGAGCAGGATGGCCTGCCCGTGACCATTCAGCCGGGTGAGGAAATCCATCATCCGGCTCAGACTGCCCCAGTCCTGGCCCATCGTTGGCTCGTCTAGCACGAGAAGCGCGGGCTCCAGGGAGAGGACGGAGGCCAGGGCCACACGCTGCTGCTGCCCTACGCTGAGGGCATAGGAGTTGCGCGCTTGCACCCCAGAGAGTCCAGCGGCATGGGTGAGGTCCGCTAGCTTCTCCTCGTCGAGGATCGCGAAGTTGCGAGG
>DAOUEW010000201.1:0-2786 GCA_034430275.1 Anaerolineae bacterium
GACGGAATCCCTTATCTCGCAAGTAGATGTATAGAAGAGGAGCGATCAGGACCACGCCCTGTAAACGGGTTAGCGAAGAAAGAAGGCCGAGTGTGCCAGCCAGCCACCAGCGTCTTCGATACGCGCACAGGAAGGAAGCCAGGGTCAAAAACAAGAATAGCGACTCGGTGTATGCAGCCAGGAAGAAAAAAGCAGTCGGGAAGATCGCCAGATAGGTGGTGCTGCGCCGAGCACTGGCCTTGCCGAATTGCGCCTCAGTCAGCTTGTAGAGGCAGAAAAGGACCCCTATGTAAGCCAGGCTGGAGATGACGAGAGCGGCAATCAGGTAGTTGTCGACGAAGACCTTGCCGAGTAGCCTGACTAGCAGCGGGTAGAGGGGAAAGTAGACCGTGCTCCCGTCGTTGGGAGCATAGCCCTGGGCAGCGATTCTCAGGTACCAGAGGGTGTCGAAGCGCTGCCAAACGCCCAGGGATAGCTCGGCCAGCCCGCCCTCCACGGCTGGCACCCCCTGATATGGGCGGAGCACGTCGTCGGGGCTGGTGGGCGCGCCGGTGGCCACCAGCACGAGAGCAACCCATAAGGAGATGACGACCCTCATGATCACGAAGGCCGGTATGGTGTGCCGCAGAGCCGGGTCTGAGATCTTCTCTTCAAGCCATTCTCTGACGGAGTCTCGCGGAGCGGAGGCTGTCTTGCTCATGACTTCTTCGGATGCACCATTGCGGTACTGCGGATCACGCGACCCAAGCCCACTGCACGAACATCCCTGTGAGGAGTATCAGCAGGGCTGTCGAGCCATAGATGATTGCACGATGAACAGCAGGTCTCCTGCCCAGAGAGGCCATGAGCATGAAAGCCGGGAAGAACAAGAGCATGTGGCGCGGCAGGTTCATCAAAGGTGGCGGAATATAGACCACGCTCAAGACCACCAACAAGGTGGCAACTGTGTAGAGTCTATAGGAAGTGCGGGTGCACAGCAAGGATGCCACTACCAGCCCCAGGAAGGGGATGGTGATCACAGTGTCCAGTATATCGATCACTGATAGCTGGCCGGATGTCGCCAGTGCCCATAGGTTCATGAAGTTGTGCCAGGGGGCTCCAAAGCTAGAGTGCCAGTACTCCGCCAATGCCTCTGCAAGCTCTGGGTACCCCGACATCCGGCGCAACCATAGGAAGCCGATCGATGGGATCAGAGCCAGTGGTATGAGGAGGACGTCCCATCTGACTCTGCGCAGGTCGAATCTGACGTGGTTCAGATACTCGAAGCCCCAGGGTATGAGTAGCACTGAGCCCTGCAGGCGAGTCAGGGACGCAAGCACAGTAGTGGCGCAAGCCAGGACCCACCGTCGCCGTCGCAGGGCACAGAAGAAGAGCACAACCGAGAGCAGGTACAACGACTCACTGTAGGGAACGAAGAAGAAGAACGCTGTCGGGAAGATGGACAGATAGAGTACCGTACGTCGAGCCACCTCTTCGCCGTAGTCGAGTTCGGTCAGTTTGTAGAGACAGACGAGGGTGAGGAAGAACGAGAGGTTGGAGACCACCAGTCCCGCCAGCAAGTAGTTGCCTCCCAGTCCCGCTCCTAACAACGCGATGAGCGAGGGGAACAAGGGCGAGAATGCGCTGCTCTCCTCATCGGTGTAGCCTTGGGCGGCGATCCGCTGATAGTGGACAACATCCCAACGCTGCCAGACCCCCAGCAGGAGCTTCTCCGCCCGATTCTCCACCGGACGAAGGCCCAGAGAGGAGATGTATGCCTCGTGCCCCCCTTCTGGCAGCGGGCAGACCGTGATAACGATTGCGGCCAATGCCGAGAGAGCGAGCCGTACGGTCAGGAAGACGACCAACGCCCAGCGCACAGCCTTGTCCTCCACTGCGCGTTGTAGCCTGTCGGCGAGGCCACTCGTTATTAGGTCCACCCAGCCCATAGGTTGCCCCATACTACACTCTGAGTAGGCGCCGGGTACAAGTTGGTGGATATACGATGCTGCTCGTCGTTGCGCGCCAGGCTCTATCTTAGAACGCGATAGACGCGTACTTCGTCGTTGCTGTACGACAATGCTAGGTAGGTGGCGTCAGACGGATCGAAGTCCCCTATCCGTGCCTCGGTGGGACCGTGAAAGACGTAGCTGATGTTGTACTCTTCGAGCAGATGACGTCTGAACCCATCGCTGGTTTGCGGTTGGAAGAAGGCGGCGGCAAGTTCCCTCTTGTGGTCCACCTCGACCGTCTCGATGAAGTGTCCCATGAAGACCCGGTTGCCCGCACGGGCGGGGATGAGGCGACCCATCTCATACGATGCCAACACCGTGTCGGTCCGCTGTGTGTTGTACTTCAACCAGTCTATGGCCTCGATCTCCCCGGTTGTGTAGAACAGGGCAGATCCACTGTCGAGCGCGCGAACGCTGGAGTCGGCCGCCAGGAACAGAGTCGAAGGAAACGTCGCCGCTACCAGCGCGAAGACGAGGAACCGGCGCAATCCCTTGGCCTCGTACCCTCGCCACTCAGCGATTCTCTCCATCCAGCGTGACCCGAGTGTAGTGGGGACGACGTACTCCAAGAGGCCCACCGTGGCCAGGACACAGAGGGGGACGTGCAACCCCTCCACCATTCGTCGTTGGAGCTTGAACGGTGCATACATCAGCAGCAGTCCGATTGTCGCCCAGGCGACGAGAAAGAGTCTCCTCTCGTTCCTTTGTCGGATCACGAGGATCGCTCCTATCATAGCCAGCGCCAAGACGATGCCGTAGCCCAAAACAAGATGGACCAGGGGTGGGGACGGAAGG
>DAOUEW010000202.1:0-4423 GCA_034430275.1 Anaerolineae bacterium
AGTTCGGCTGAGTTGGAGTCGTCGCTCACGATCAGTATCTTCATCACCGACCCTACAACTGATCAGGTAGGCGTGGTGGCAGGCGGCACTCCACGATTATAGCAGCAGGACAACAGACCGAGCAACACGGGTGGGGGCGCAGCACGGCACGTGGCGTACGCGCTCCGCTCGTGCTACACTTCGGCGGCGAATGAAGCCTTCGCCGCCCCAGCCGATGTCACGCGTGGAGGTATGCTTGGAGATGACAGCTTCTGCAAGAGCCGGTCGACTGCTGATCCCCGTTCTGCTGGTGTCCGTGCTGCTGACGGGATGCTTCGTGAAGAAGGACAGCCCGGCACCCGGCTGCATCGAGTACTGGGGACTCGCCCCCACGGGGGGCTGTTTCGGCAAGACCGCCATCATCGATCTCCAGGTGGAACCGGAGATGGAGTGCCTCCAGATCTCGGTCAACAACTGCAACGGAGGTGTTCTGGAGGTCAGCAACTCCTGCGCTGAGATACTGTTTCTGAGCCGGAACACGATCCACCCCGGAGAAGACAACGTGGGACTGGACTTGGTCAGGGAGAACGGTGAGTACTTCCTCGAGCGCGCTGACAGCAACTTCTCGCAGTATGTACCCTCACAGGACGAGCCTGTGGAAATCCTGGGGATGATGGGTGCCGTGGAGGTGAGAATAACCTTCACCAAGACCAGCGAGCTCTGCTAGCGATCATGGCGCCTGTCCAGGCCCATCACCTGGCGAAGCGGTGACCACAGTGCGCCACACCCGATCCCCCATACGGGGTGCCGAGCCACAGGTCCTTTAGAACGAGTCGCCCCTGGTCATCGATCAGGAAGGATCCGCTCCCATCCACGTCCTCCGGGACGTAGTTTCCGTCTTTGACGTCCAGAAACAGGCTCCCCTGGTGGGAGTCGAACTGGTAGCTCCCCCAGTAGTCTCTGTAGATCTCGAAGGGCATCCAGGTCACGCTGAAGGTGCCGTCAGCATCGAACCGCAGCTCCCCGATACGCTCCTCCGGCTCCTCATCCTCGAAGATATCGCAGGCCAACTGGGCCTCCTCCCTCCAGAGACCGACCAGCGGATTGGCTTCCGGTGTGTAGACATAGACCTCGACGGACACCAGCCGCCGCCCGTTCTCGACGTCGGCAGTGACCGTGTAGACAACCCCGCTGGGCGTTCCCGGCTCCACGGTGAAGATCCCCGTCTCGGCATCGATGGCGGCACCCTCCGATGGCTCCACTGACCAGGAAGCGCAGGCGTCCACCGTCTCGAAGACGTAACAGCACTCCACCACACCTAGCGAGAACTCACGCGTCTCTCCCGGCAACATGTCCACCGAGGCGTCCATGGTCAGTCGCAACCGACTCAGCGTATCCTCGTCGAGGACCACTGTGCAACCATCCCCAGCATCGAAGGGCAGCCACCCACAAAGCCACTGAGGTGCGCACGCCACAGTGACCAGCAGAACCCACACCAGCACGGAAGTCCGCAGTACTCGCTTCCCGGCCACAGCCACCTCCAGGCATCGCTTGCGGCGACATCTCGGCCATCCTGAGGCCCGTCGGACGCCTCACCGACTGGCCATTGTAGCATGAGCACAGAAGGAAGTCGAGCCTCGACGCATAGATCTGTGGAAGCAAGCTGGCCTGGCCGGTGCCATGCACCGTCGCGGAAAAGCGCCCCCCCCACGTGGTCGCCGTGCCACATCGACCGGTTACACCTCGGGACTCCATCGTACCCCAAAGGAAACGGCCCCTTCGCCGTGACGGCGAAGGGGCCGTTGAGAATTCAGATACTCGTCGGGAACTCAGTGACCGTTCTTCGGCGTCCCGCTGCCTTTGGGAACATCGGTTGCCTTCGGCATGTCGGTGGGAGGACCTTGCCCCTCGTTCTGGGAACCCTGATCGGCCCCGTCGCGATCCTGCTCCTTGTCGTGGGTGCGCTCCGGTTCGCACGTGGGTTCTGTCGTATCATCGGTGTCTGGGGACACCGTCTCGGTAGGTGTAGGCGTGCCTTCCCCGTGGGGACCAGGCGTGCCCTCGTACCGCTCTTGATTCTGATTGCGCTGTGGGTCCTCTGACGGCTCCGGCGAGGCGGTGCCGTGCGGCCCCGGTGTCCCTTCGTAGCTGTACTGGGACTGCTCTCGAGTTTGCTGCCCCTCGCCCGCAGGCTGAGGTGACGCCTCCTCGTGAGGACCGGGTGTGCCCTCGTACCGATGCTGGTTCTGATATTCGAGGTACGCCGGGTCATTCTCGGCCCTCTGTCGAACACGCTCCATCTCTGCGCAGGCCTCTTGGAGCCTGGTCTGCGTCTGTTCCCCGCTCCCCGCTCCAGCTTGTTCCAGCGCTTGCTGGTGAATCCGCGTATTCTCCATCACGCGCTGCAGGAGCGCAGGCGCCTCGTCCGGTCGAGACCGGGCGATCTCCACCATGACCTGCTCCATCTGGCGCGTCATGAGGGCTACCGTGGCGGCCGGGACCTCCTCGCCCCTCTGTGCGAGCCTCTCCATCTCCTCGACTCTCTCAGCCACGAAGGCCATCACCAACGCCGCCCTGTCAGCCGGGTCCTGGGCAAACGCCAGCCTGGCATCCTCAGACAGCAGTTTCGCAGGATAGAGGAGGTCGCCCGGCACAGTGTCCTGGGCCAGAACGGCACCCCCTCCAACGCCTGTCACAGCCAAGGCCACCGCCATCACTGCGGCCAGCACTTTGTAAGCCAACATCAAGTTCATCTTGCGTCTCCTTATAGATTTCGCTCCGCCATGTGCGCCGGCGGCTGAGAGAGGCACGTAAGCCGATCGCGACTTGAGTTGGGCAGCTTCGGCGAGCATCCTCTCGCGCCCCCTCGTCAACCCTGCCGGTGGAGCAGGCACCTCAGAGTAGAGTGCCTTCAGTTCCTGCTCTAGATGCTCGGACCTCTTGTCGCTCACAGTTCCTCTTCCCCCAGGATGCGTCGCAAAGAACCAAGTGCCCTGTGCTGCAACGCTTCAACCGCTCCTGTGGTCTTGTTCATCACCCGCCCGGCCTCGGCCGCCGTCAGCCCCTCACCGAAGCGAAGAGCCAGCACTTCCTGCTGCTCCGGCGTCAGACGCCGGGTGGCCGCCCTCAGCCGTTCCGTATCGTGTCTGCCCTCCACGATCGCGACCGGATCGCCTGTTGTCCCCTCCACGGAAGCATCCAGTTCATCTTCTGGCGCCGATGGAAGGCGACGATAGTGATCGACGACCAGGTTGTGGGCGATCCGATACAGCCAGGCCTTGAAAGACTCACGCCAGGCCTGCTCGTTACTGATGGAACGCAGGACACGCAGGAAGAGCTCACCAGTTAGATCCTCCGCCAGCCTGGCATCTCCCACCCGGCGGTATATGTATGCGTACATCCTGGGCGCGTAGCGGTCGTACAACTCAGTCAGGGCCTTCTCGTCATACGCCTTCGCCCGCTCGAGCAGTGAAACCTCGTCCGTCACGTGACTGTACTGCCCTCTCTCACTATATAAGACGCAAGATTCTCCCAAACCATACGGGTGCCGTTGGCCACGGGTCCGATCTCTCCTGCAAGCTGGCCGAGGCCAGCACGGTACTCTCCAAGCGCGGCCGTCGGGCCAAGAAGCGCCTTCGGCATCAACACCGCCCTAGCGACATCCCCCTGCCTACCCACAGGTAGCAGAAAGGGGGGTCGTGTCACACCCCCCTAGTATACAAGAAACCGCTTCGCGATGTCGCCGCGCAGCATCGGACTGCTCACGCCGAGCCCCGAAACGGCCCGGCCTTAGCCTATGATAACCTCATCCAGAGTACGTTTGGGCACGTGGTGCACCCCATCCGCGTCCCGCCAGTACCGTACGTCTCCTCCAGGCTCCAGCACCTCGATCACCACTTTCTCCTTGGGCTTGCCCAGAGCCAGGACGAACAGTATCTCGTAGCGGTCAGGCACTTGCAGCACCATGCGGAGCTGGTCCCTCTGTATGGCCGCGAGAATGCAGCCACCCAGGTCCTTCTCCCTGGCCCCCAGCAGGATATTCTGAGCCGAGATGCCCTGATCGAAGGAGAAGGACTTCCTGATCTCGGTATCGCCAAGCACCACGATGTACGCCGACGGCCTTTCTCCCTCCTCTGGACCAGGCCAGTCCTTGAGGTAGGCAGCCCAGGTCAGATGGGGGAAGATCAGTGCATTCCGCTCAGGCTTCCACGACAGCATGTACTTGAAGGGCTGAAGGTTGTGGCCGGAAGCTCCGAGTCTAGCCAGGTCCACCAACTCCCTCAGCGTCTGTTCTTCAACTGCATGATCCTGATAGAAGCGCCGATAGCTCCTGCACGTTCGCACCAGATCCTCGAGCATTCTCACCTCCTCATCTACAGTCCGATGACCTACAGACGTGACTGAGCATCGAGCCGAACCCTGAAACCACTCAGAGAGCAGGCAA
>DAOUEW010000203.1:0-5874 GCA_034430275.1 Anaerolineae bacterium
CTTCGAAGGTCAACTCCCACTCCGCCTGAGGCGGCAGCGCACCCGCGCCCTCCACGACGAGGCTGGTGATTTGATAGGCCCAATGATTCGCGGGCTTGTTGGGCAGGACCAGCCGAATGGGGCCATGATCTTCGTCGACAGTGGCGATCCACTCGCCGTCGGTCTTCAGAGCTATGATGCCATCCTCTAGGTCCGCCATGGAGACCATGATCGCATAGCCATCCGCCGCTACGGCCGTGATTCCACTGGCGTCGGAGTGTACCCCCGCCTCCTCGAAGAGAGCCGTCAAAGGCACACCTTCCCAGTCGTTGACGGTGTCCTCACCGGTGGATTTCTGCATCAGGATCTCTTTCAGCGAGACCTGGTCCATGCCCGCCAGATCGGCGTAGCTGAGAGTCAAGGGGTTATCCACCTCACCTTCCACCGTCACGGTCCAGTCCACCTGCGGCGCCTGCGTGCCGTCGCCAGCACCACAGCCAGCGGCGACGAGCATCGTCACCGCAAGCAGCACCACGGCCAACGATCTTAATACCTTCACGTTTGTTTTCCTCCCTTTGTATCGTGATACGACGTGCCAACTATGGGCACGAAAACGGGCTCCACCAGTACATCCAAGACTCGACACTCACCTCCTTTCCTGATCGTGTTCCCTGCCTGAAAGGAAGCGAGCGTCCAGACGCGGGGTAGAGCCCTCGGCACCATTCTCCTTTCCAAGCATGGGAGGCGCAGCCTTTTCAAGCGACACCCTAGCGCCCGGCGACCGTGGGCAGACACCTTTAGCATCGCAGGGTCGGAGAACACCTGTATCTATGCTGTAAAGGTCAGAAGAATCCCAGTTGGCACGGCGAGATCGGTAGGCCTAGCGCCTCGGCCGTATTGCCCAGATCGAGGCGCTTCAGCTTGAACTCACTGGCGATCTCCCAGGCCACGAGGCAAGGGAGCTGACCGTCCACGAGGCCATTCCTGACACGGTCCGCCAGGTCCTCGCTCACATCCACGCTCGAATCGATGATGCTGCCCTTGCCCTGGCCCCTCGGTCCGTGTCCGAACAGGCCCAGTTGGCACTGAGAGGCGTGGATGTCGAGTTCGGTAGCTGTGCTCCCCACCTCGATGGGATCCACGCCCAGTTCACGGGCGATCCTGTGCATCGTCGAGCAGGTGATCCTACCATCGTCTTCGAGTGATGTCCGGACCTTTTCCGCGATGTCGCGATTATTCACAGATCAACTCCATCAAAAAGAGCGCTCCTGGAAAGAAGCGCTCGGTCCACGCCAGCCATTCTCCTTTCCAGATACGGGAGGCACGGCCCTTTCGAACCATACCCTACCGCCCAGCGCCCGTGGGCAACACCTTTAGGTACGCTGGGTCGGAGAACGCTATCCACACTGCTCAGGTAAAAGTCTACACCAACAGCACAGAAGAGTCAAGCGAAGCTAGCTATCTTGCACTCCCAGCAATCCGATGATGCGCTCCGGGAGCTGATCTCGGTTAGCCAGGGTCACCTCCAGGATTCGCACATCACTATCCGGGAGTCTCTCCGCCAGCTCGTCCACCAACTCCGGCCGCACTGCCACCAGCGCCAGACCGAACCCTCCCGCTCCTAGCACATCCAGAGCGGTGACCAGCCCCTTTCCAGATACGAGCTCGAGGGGGCCCAGTTCGTCAACCACCAAGAGGTCGCAAGGGGTAGCCCTCTCCACCACGCTCGCACCCCACCCCAGCGTCGAGGACACGAAACTGTATCTGCCCCATCTAACCTCACCGAGTACCTCGTCCGCGACAGCCAGAGGCCGGCTCTCTCCTGTGCTCACGTCAACGAGGCTAATACCTACCTTGTCTCCACTCTCCAACACGGCAGGGGAGATCACTCCAGCACAGCGGTGACCCAGCACGCGAGCTTTCCTTACCACCTGCTGGCAAAGGTAGGTTTTGCCCACGCCCCGCTCGCCGGTGAGCAATACTACGTTGTCCATGCAATCCGCCCCACCGGCCGTCTAGGTGATCTTGACTACGATGTCGGTAATCACGTTGGCCGCTTTGTCGCCCCTGTCGGCGGAGTTGCTCAAGTGACGGTAGAGTTCCCTCAGCTTGAGCATCTTGACGATGTGATTGCTGGTCGCAGGACCAGTGAACAGATCCGCCAGGGCCTCCCGATAGATGGTCTCCATCCTGTTCTCGAGCGCTTTGGCCCTCATTGCGTGCTCGTAGGCTACCCCTGGATGGTCCTTCAACCTCAGCGTAGCTAGGTGGATCTCAGCGGCGGCATCCCGGAGCAATGAAGCCATACGATGTAGATGCTTGTTGGGTGACACATCCAGGATCGTCATCTCCTCCACCGTCGAGTCCCCGTAGTCCAGAATGTCATCTATGGCACGCGACAGAGCGAAGATGTCCTCCCGGTCTATGGGCGTGACGAACGTCCGGTTGAGCTCATCCACCAGGATACGACGCAGCTCATCGGCCTCTTTCTCTACTTGGATGACCTTCCTGGCCGCATCCTTGCTGTTGGTTCTCATATACTCCTCGAGGGCATCCATGCCCTCGAGCGTCTTCGCAGCTTGGTCGGCGATCAACCGCAGGAAGCTGTCCTGTCTTGGTCGCAAGAACTCTCTGAGCCCCATGGCCTATGCACCTCCTAGCAGGCGATCGAGCGGAACGTATAGCAATGCTGCTGCGAGCGCGGAGACCGGAATGGTCATCAGCCAGGCAGCGAGGATGTCGGCCGCCACACCCCAGCGAACCTTGGACACGCGCTGGGCCGAACCTGCGCCCATGATCGACGAACTCACCACCTGGGTGGTACTGACCGGCCCGCCCACCAAGGCCGCGCCCAGGATGACTACCGACGAAGACGCCTGGGAGACAAACCCATCCAGGGCTCTCAGCCGATACAGCCCCGCCCCCAGCGTCCTGATGATCCGCCATCCCCCCAGAGCCGTGCCCAGTGAGATGGCTGCCGCGGACAGCGCGATCACCCACAACGGCACCACGAACTCGGGCAGGAAGCCCCCTGCCACCAACCCCATGGTTACGATGCCCATGGTCTTCTGAGCATCGTTCGTTCCGTGGCTCAGCGCCAGCGCCACCGCGGTCAGCACCTGCCCCCGCCTGAAGAACCAGTTGACGCGCGGCGTCGACCCTCGTACCAGGTACAGCACCACCTTCATGACCAGGTAGCCGAAGATCAATCCCAGTATGGGAGAGCCAATGAGAGCGACCACCACCTTCAGCAGTCCTTCTCTCTGAATAGCTTCCACTCCTCCAGCCACTGCCGCTGCGCCCACGATGCCACCGACGAGAGCGTGCGAGGAACTGGACGGAAGTCCGAAGAACCAGGTGAGCAGGTTCCAGGCGATGGCGCTCAGCAGGGCCGCCATCACCACACTGAGGGTGATCGTCTCCGGGCTCACCACGTCCTTGCCAATGGTTGTAGCGACAGCAACCCCGAAGACAAACGGGGCGAAGAAGTGCGCGACCCCGCTTAGCAGGAGCGCCCGTCGCGGCGACATGGCCCTGGACGATATCATCGTAGCCACGATGTTCGCGCTGTCGTGGAAGCCGTTGAGAAAGTCGAAAAAGACGGCCACCACCACTAGCACGATGGTGTAGATTTGACCTGCAAACATGGTGCGCTCCCTATGGGGAAATGATCGGTTGCCACGACCACTGTGGCCGGACAACATCCGGCCACAGGAGAGATGGTGCGTCAACTACTGAGTCTATTATGCTAGCGTCTTTGGGGAAAGTCAAGCGGTCGTGGTGGGGACTCTGGGACTAGCGACTGATCTCGCCGCCAGTGAACTCGTGAGCATCGTCTCTCGCCCGATTCTATGGGAAGAAAGCACTTGAGGTACACCTTTGGTCGTGCTATACTCCACGGCAGGACCGTCCACCGCGGCACAGTACACTCCATGTCTGGAGTGGCGACCTCCCACTGCCAAACAAGGAGGGCAGCGTGTTGCTCCCCACCGTCGATGGGCACCGACTTCTTGCAGATCTGGATCTCCTCGCCCGGTTTGGCGCATCGGCTAGCGGGGGTGTGAACCGCGTCGCATACGGCCCGGAAGACCTCGAGGGGCGACGCTGGCTGGAAGCAGAGATGCGAAGCCTGAGCCTGGAGGTCAGGACGGATCGGGCGGGTAACAGCATCGGCTCCTATCCCGGCCAGAACTCCCGACTGCCTCCCATCGCCATCGGATCCCACACGGACACAGTCCCCGAAGGTGGTCGTTACGACGGCTCGCTAGGCGTCGTCGCCGCTCTGGCCTGCGCCCGAGCTCTGCACGAATCCGAAGTCCGGCTTCAACACCCGCTGGAGGTGGTCAACTTCGCTGCGGAGGAAGCCACGATGGGTGGCACCATCGGTAGCAGGGCTATGGCCGGCATTATGGACCCGAGCATCCTTCGTACCCAGGCCTGGGATGGCAAGGAGGTGGCCGACCACATCCGCGCTGCGGGCCTGGACCCGGATAGCCTGGCCGAGGCCCAACGTCCAGAGGGGAGCCTCGCCTGCTTTCTGGAGCTGCACGTCGAGCAGGGCAGCACCCTCGATGCGGCCGGCGTGCCGCTGGGCGTGGTGGAGGGCATCGTGGGAATCCGGCGCTACGCCGTCAGGTTCGACGGGGTGGCTAACCACGCCGGCACCACACCCATGGAGAACCGGCGCGACGCTCTGATCATGGCAGCCCCCTACATCTTGGCGGTACGCGACATCGCCATCGCCCAAGGGATTGTGGGCACCGTGGGGAAGCTAAGCTTGCATCCGGGCGCTCCCAGCGTCATTCCCGGTCGCGTGGACCTCAGCGTGGAGATCAGGGGGTTGGATGAGACAAGGCTGGACGCAGCCGAGGCCGCGCTCTCGGACACGGCCGCTGCCACGGCGGGCGAGTTCTCGCTCATTTCGAGCAAACCAGCCGTCCGATCAGATCCCCGCCTGTTAGAGGAACTGACCACAGCCTGCAAGGAACTGGGCGTGGAGTACAGGCGCCTACCCAGCGGTGCGGGTCACGATGCGATGTGCATCGCCCACATCGCCCCTGTGGCCATGCTGTTCGTGCCCAGCCGGGGTGGCATCAGCCATGCGCTGGATGAGTACACCGATCCCGAGAACTGCGTCACAGGTGCTCGTGTCCTGTTGCACGCGCTGATGAGAATCGATGCCTTGCTGGACCCGAGGGCGTGAGCCAGCGCGGCTTGTCCCGCCGTGATGGACAGTTGATGACCGAAGCGAGCTGCTCAGGAGAGGAAAGCCATGGAACAGAGTCTCCGAGGCATACTTGCCCAGCTTGAGAGCACAGGCGATCTGCACTATGTGGGCGCACCAGTGGACCCAGTGTATGAGCTGGGAGCTATCCTATCTCTGAGAAGAGACGATCCAGCCCAGTTCTTCAGGCAGGTCAAGGGCTACGACATGCCCGTGGTGGGCAACCTGCTCAACTCCAGAGAGAGGATCGCTCGCGGGTTGGGTGTCGAGCGGTCCCAGCTCCAGTCATCCTGCATCACCGCCATCGACGAGGGCTCAGAGCCTGTGATCTGTGACGATGGCCCGGTGCAGGAGGTGGTGCACGAGGGGTCGGTGGACATCCCGTCCCTGCTTCCCGTCCCTACCTGGTTCGAGCGCGAGAGAGGCCCCTACATCACGGCCGGCGTCGTCGTGGCCAAAGATCCGGAGACCGGCAGGCGCAACGTCTCCATCGCGCGTCTGCGAGTCGAAGGCGGCAATCGACTCTTGGCAGGCATTGCGCCCACCCACCACCTCAGCGAGCTGCTGCGCCGGGCGCAAGCTCGAGGCCACCCGCTGGAGATCGCGGTGGCTATCGGCAATCACCCTGCGGTGCTCGTCGCGTCGCAGATGTACGTGGACCTCGGTCACGA
>DAOUEW010000204.1:0-3789 GCA_034430275.1 Anaerolineae bacterium
GGATGCGGCTCGCGGCTATAATAGTGGAGATAGTGCCCCCATCGTCTAGTGGACTAGGACACCACCCTTTCAAGGTGGCGACGCGGATTCGAATTCCGCTGGGGGCATGATGTATAGGCCGCGCCGGGCCAAGAGCGGGAAGTGCGGCACACAGTGGCCCGCTCTGGGTTCGACGGACGGTCCATCCACACCGATCCCCGCTTGCTCTCTAGGAATGACACAATCCGGTTCACTTACACGAAGTACTGAAGGAAGCTGTGTAGGAAGCCGCTAACCTCATTCCAGGTCAACTCACAGCCCATGGGATGTGCGATGTCATTTCTCGCACACCTAATCTGCTCCAAAGTCAGCGTCACCACGCCATGAACGCCTTGAGCGGTACACCCTCTTCAAGAACAAAGCTGGCTATTCCCTTCGGAAATACCCCTCCCGTTCCATCGCCGCCAGAGCTACCTTGTTGCTTGGACCATCGCCCCGCGCCACCGAGACTCCCACCTTCTCCCCGACTGCTTCCGCGATTTCAGCCAAATCTCTGTGCGTGAACCCAGGGCAGAGCAGGACTGAGTCAATGCTCGCCTTCTCAACGAAATCCTTGCATACCTCCAGTGCTTCTGCCTGGTCCCTTACCACAACTGTGAACAGCTGATACTTGCCCGTGTCGATAACGCTCCTATGTTTCTCCTTGTTCGCATCAGGAGCGTGAGCGAGAAAGAGCGCCTTGAACGGCATGGTTGTACCTCCTTTTCAAGTCAGGCCCCCCCATCAGGGGAAGCAAAGGGCTTCCAAACCCGCCGAGCAGCTCTCCTGCGCGCCATCAATCTGATGAGAAGCACTCTGTCAATCTCAGCGTCTTTGGCGCGCTTCACTACTGATTATCCGCACATCTTTCCGCCTAATCACCCCATCCGGCACACCAGGCTCGCCTTTTCTGCCCCTCGCTGCCTCACATGCAAACCCACCTGATTGTCCCGCAAGCTCTTGCCAACGGCAAACGCGCCTTGCCCACCGTTCGTTCGTCAGATCCCATCTACACGAAGAAACCACTCTGCGCGTCCAAGGTCACGCCAAGCACAAGACCCACCCGAGCTCTACCGCCTGCTTTGCGCCCCAGGCGGGCAGAGGTGCATGGTCGCTACCGGGGTGCGGCTGGCGGTGGGGGCGACGCTGCCTTCGGTCAAGCTGATCTCCCCCGGCCCCAAAAACACGCCACCAGCTCAATCTCAGTGCCCCCCAGGAGGTCCTGGTGGAGCCCCCGATCAACGCGGCAAAAAGCCTAGGTCCTACGGTACGCGTTTGAGCAACCAGACCTCACCCAGCCGCCAATGCAGCTCCACATCAGGCTCGTAGTTGTCTTGGATATAGGCGATCACGTCGGGAGCAGTGTTCTCGGTATCCCAGCGGTCGGGGAAATAGACAATCCACTCAGGGGGGGCCCCCTCAAGTTCATCCAGGATCCTGCCTCTGACAGGCTCCAGCATGTACCAAGGGTAGGTGAAAACCCAGAACTTCGGGGGCAAACACTGCGTGAGGTAGTATAGGTTGGAGGTCGGCTCGTCGTCCGGAAAGACATAGAAACAATCGGTTCGGCCAATGCGCTGCCCGATCTCATCCGCCAAAGGCACCAGATTGGAGTACTCCGTTACCCTCTGGGGCTGATCCCCATGGAACACTGGCTGGTAAACAGAGCCGGCTGTGATAATCCAGAAGATCGATAGCGACACAGCCATACTCGTCGCCAGGTACCGCGTGGATTGCGACGCCGTGTCAGAGCTGCGTGGACGGAAGACGGGGGCGAGCGTCAGAGCAGACAACCAGGCCAGCACGGGCAGGGCAGCCTGAAGGTGAAAGAACTCAAAGCGAGGATAGACAGTAAGGCTGCTCGCGGCAAACAGTATCAGCCCCCAAGCCAAGTCCAGCCACGTTCTATCACCCGCCCTTTTTGAAGCGATCAAGCCCCAGATCGCGGCGGGCAGGAGCAGGCAGGCAGAGGCAAGGGTTCTGACCTGAGCGATAGCAGGAGGTTGGGCAGCGAGAGAACCATAATGACTGATCAAGTTGAAGGTCGTCGTCCAGTACAGGAAGTTCGCCAGTGTGCCCGCCCGGAGGTAATGCCACACTCCAAAGGCCATCGCCGGCAGAATCGCCGCCACGCCGATCACAACTGTGTCTTGCAGGATCGCTGAGAACGAACGACGAGCGCGCCAGTTTTTCACAGCGTGCCACAAAACAAATGCCACCAATACGATGGAGGCCTGTTGTTTGATCATTACTGCGGTCCCGCCGGCAAGACCGAGGAAGAAAAGGGTCTTTCGGGTGTGATGTGGGGCACGAGAATCGTAGAATAGCAGGAAGAGCAGATAGAGCGGGGCGAGGAAAGTCTCGTGCCAGAGCTTGCCATACTCAAATGCAGGTGACCAGACTACGAAGAAGAACGCTGCCCAGAGCCCGCCTAGCCAGCCTATGGTGCGTCGTCCCGCCAGGCACGTTAAGACGGTTGACAGGGAGATGAGCAGGACGAGAACCATCTTGGCCAACACAAGACCATCAGGGCATATGAACCTCAGCCCTGCAAGCAGAATGGGCATCAAGGGAGTGTGTTGATCAGCGATATTCTCGTATGTCAGGGACCCCTGTTGCAGCACCCACGGTTGAAAGATGACGCGTGGCCCCAGTGAGAGAGGCAGCCTGGACCAGTATGCCAGGCCTTGAAAGAGTAGCAGACCGGCCAAGCCGAGCAGGGCAAGTCGGGGTAGCCAGTGTTCCAGTCTTCGCCTGGAATCCAAGACATGTGACCGTTCAGGCCTATCGGGCTTGTGTTCCACTTCTGTGAAGCCTGTTCTCCCACTCTCCTGCAAGACAGCGCCTCAAAGCTCCAGGCCTTCTCTCAGACACCAAGCCAGAGAACGTCGCATGCCTTCTTCGAGCTCGATAGTCGGCTCGTAGGCCAGCTCTCGCTCTGCTTTGGCGATGGAGCAGGCAATGATCCCATTCATCTCTGAGAGGACATGGATCTCCTGGTGATAGAGTCCGAGCGATTGGATCAACTTGTCGCCCAGTCTGGCAACGTCGCTGGTCAGAGATGGCACCCTCATCCGCTTGTGCGCCACCGTCAATCCGAACTCTGTCTCCATCAGCCTCTCCACTGTGTCCACGATCTCATTCATCGTGTAGGGGCGGCGGTCAGCAATCCAGTACGCTTGACCATTGGCGGCGGGTATCCTCTCGCAGAGCAGAAGGGCCTGGCACACACTGTCCACATACGCCAGAGAACGTCTGTTTTCGCCACTTCCCACGATCGGCGCCTTGCCGCGTCTGATCATCCGAAAGAATCTCGTTTGCCGAGGTGGCTGATCGGGGCCGTAGAACCAGGTGGGACGAACGATCACCGTCTCCATCTTGCCGCGTGCCTGATAGCTGTGGACTACCTGTTCCATCAGCATCTTGGAGCGCCCGTAGTTCATGTAGGGGTTGTAGGGTGATTGCTCGTCGAAGCACTCGTCCCGATTCGCATTGAAGCCGAAGGGCGAATTGGAGGATACGACCACTGCGCGACGTACCCCCGCGTTCTCGGCTGCCTCGAGCACGTTGCGCGCTCCATCCACGTTCACATCGAAGAACTCTCTGGTACGTCCGCGTGGGTGGACCACACCAGCGCAATGGAAAAGAGTCGCGCCCTCCGCACCCTTCATGAGAGCCGACATCGCATCCGAGTCTCTTAGATCACCCTCTGTGATCTCCACGCGAGCCGATAGCTCGCGGAGCGCCGATGCGTTCAAACCAGGTGCGACG
>DAOUEW010000205.1:0-11176 GCA_034430275.1 Anaerolineae bacterium
CCGATACTGAGATCGGAGGTTATGAGTTGAAACGCACTGGGATAGACTCGCGTAGCCACCTTCGCCCTGTGGCAGTCGGAAATGATGGGGAGCATCTCCCCGCTCGTGGCTTCCGGCAGGGCGATGATCACTTCGTCGATGGCCTCCGAGGCGATGAGAGAAGGTAATTCGTCCGTGGTTCCCAGGACTGGAACTCCAGCCTTCTCCGCCTTGGAATCCTGGCTCACCATCCCCACCACCTCGTACCCCAAGCCCGGGGAACGCCGAATCGCGCGCAAGACCATGCGGCCCGTCTCGCCCGTCCCCACGATGAGGACCCTGGCCGCGCCAACTCCTCGACTCTGAAGGTGCCACCTGAGTCGCGAGTTCAGGAGTCGCCCCAAGGTCACCAGAACGATGGTAAAGGCCCAACTGGAGACGATCATCCTCCGGGAATAGTCCGGACCGTTCCGTATGATTACCGAGTTGAAGGCCACAGACATGATCGTCCCTACAGATACGGCCACGAATACGGAGTAGAACTCGTCCACGTGGGACAGACCCCGCTGCCTGTGATAGAGCTTGGCGAAGAAGAAGACGCCGACGAGGGTGAGAACCTGGATACCGATCACACCCAGATAGTCGCCCAGCGAGCCGATGTCTGCCGGCGACAGTTGCTCGGTCTGAAGCCGCAGATAGTACGAGAAGACAAGGGCAAGAACCATCATCACCATGTCGATTATGACCAAGAGAACTGCGAAGAGTACGGTGCCCTTGTCCTTCATCGTTAAGCCTCCACAGTAGCACGCTGTCTCTCGGCGCGGATGATCGTACGCAACATCCTCCCGCGCCCAAGCACGCTCAACCCCCCGAGCACCAGGTAGTGCAGCCAGAAGGGGGTCTCTTGGGCATAATGCTTGCGGTAGAACATGTACATAGCGCGCCAGAACTCGTAGTCGGACCTGTCCTTGTTCTGCTGGCTGGACTGTCTCTTGTAGTGAAGTACGGTGACTTCAGGATAGTAGTAGACCTTCCAGCCCGCTCGCTTCGCACGGAAGGCCCAATCGAGATCCTCAGCGTACATGAAGTATTGCTCGTCCAGACAGCCCACCTCCTCTACGACTTCTCTTCGCACCATCATGAAGGCCCCCACCACGGAGTCGACCTCGGCGACCTGGTCCGGATCGAGGTACGTCAGGTTGTACCGGCCGAAGCGCTCGCTGTCGGGGAAGAGGCGACTCAGCCCGAAGAGCTTGTAGAAGGAGTTCTCAGGAGTTGGGAAGCTGCGGCGGCAGGCCATGTCCAATTCTCCATCGGCCATGACCAGCTTGGGTCCAGCTATCCCCACCTCAGGGTGACTGTCCAAGAACTCCAGCATCCTTTGTATGGCGTCTGGAGGAAGCACAGTGTCGGGGTTTAGAAGCAGGTAGTAACGCGCCTGGAAGCACCCCAGTCCCTGGTTGTTCGCGTAGGCGTATCCGCCGTTGATCTCACTCTCGATGAGGTGCGCCTGTGGAAACTCCTCGCGCACCATGTCAGCGCTACCATCGCTCGAGCAGTTGTCCACTACTACGGTTTCGAAGGAGAAATCCCCCTCACTGTCGTAGAGCGAGGTCAGGCAGCCACGGAGCAGGTCCTTGGTGTTCCAACTGACGATCACGACGGAGAGGTCGAGCACGTTGTTCCTCACGATCTGTTCACGAGGAATGAATAGATCGTGCAACGCAGCACATCCGCCCTCGAGGCGTCATAGAAGCAATAGGGGCCATTGAAAAGCATCAGCTCGTCTCGGAGGTTGTCTCCTGGCTCAGCTTGCCCAGGGCCAGCAGCGTGTGCTGCACCATCAGAGCTTCGGGCACCATTCCATCCACGAAATGGGTTTGGTTGATCACCGTGCGAGGCACGCCCCGCACCTGGTAGTTGATGGCCAGGTGGGGAAACTCCGTTGCCTCTACCATGTCTGCCGTGATGTGCTCGTTCTCGATCGCCATCTTGTGTCCAAGCACGACCGTGCGGGGGCAGTATGGTCAAGTGGGGGTCACGAACACCTGGAAGTGGACGGGCTCGTCGATCTGCTCCAGTGCCTCTCTCGTGGTGTCGGACAGCTCCGCCTGCCCGGCTGACACCATCTTGATGGCCTCGATCAACGACGCGAACTCGTAGCCCGCCGGTATCCCGTAGAAGCGAATTCCATAATCCCTCTCACCAATCACCGCTGTGGCGGGGATCTTGTCCACGCCGTACTCTTCGGCTTTGTCTTTGTCCGTGACGAAGTTGTAGATCACCGCCTCCACCTTGCCCGAGAGGGATGCCACCTGCTCCACCAAGTCTCGCGTCTGCGCGCAGAACTCACATTCGATGGTCTGGGTGAACATGACCAACTGGACCGGGTTGGCCAGTTCTGCCAGTTGCTTCCTGACTTCCTCCTTGTCCTCTTCCTTCAGCATGGCCATGATTGCTCCTCTCTCTGCGACAAGGGTGGCCCGTCACCCGGATGCCGGCGCTGGCTTTCTTCCCAGCGCCCAGAAGTTGGGCACGAAAACCAGACGTGTCCCTTCCCGCAAGGCTTTGCGCGCTTTGTCCCTGTACGTTCGGAGTTGCGCATCACCTGCCACGTTCCCTAACGTTCTGAAGATAAAATCCCACTCCGCCTCGAACTCCTGTGCCAGTTGCCGGTCGTCCCACATAGAGGCAATCACTCCAGTTTGGACCTCCAGGCCAGCCGCAGAGAACATTGCCTTCAAACGACGGCCCATACGGGGATGCCCCCCGTCGCGGCGAACCGATTCCTCCATCAGCGGCCCGAGACCGATCTCCTCCGGGTAGTCTATGCGCCCACCGTAGTCCGGCTCCGTGGTGGCGAGGACCACACCCCCCTTCCTGACCACGCGAGCCATCTCCTTCACCGCAATCTCTGGCTTCCTTGTCCACATCAGCAGGAAACTACAGAGCACCACATCGTAGCTGTCTGTCCCGAACGGCAGCCAGTGGGCATCTCCTATCACCCAGTCGATCTCCCCCGCGCTCTGGGCTGCAAACCCGATCATCGCGGGGTCCAGATCCAGACCTGCTACGCGGCCCCTGGTGCGCTCCGCCACCTCCTGGGTGACCGCGCCGGTACCACACCCTACGTCCAGCACTGCTTCCGCTCGCCACAACCCAGCTTGCCGATAGAGATGAGAGCGGATGCCGCGAGTCCAATCCGCCTGCCGCAGGAACTGTTGGTGCCACTGCTCTACCGAGAGGCTCACCAATGCTACTCCACCGCGCGAAGCCGTTTTTCATGCTGAGAGGTCCGAACCGCTACGGCTGCGCTCTAGATTGCCGTGGAGCTGCTTTCGACGCAGAGCGTGCCCTCGTTCTGTAGATAGAGAGGGCATCCTCCACCACACAGCGGCAATTCGTCACAGGAACGGCATTTCTCCATCACCCAGTCCCTGTTTCTGAGGCTCTCGGCGGTGGGATGGTTCCAGATGGACTCCCAATCGTCTGTAAGGATGTTCCCCAGGCTTGAGTAGTAGCTCTGGCAGGGGATGACATCCCCGTTCGGCTCGACGCACATGTTGTACCTGGCTGCGGTGCAGAACTTGGCTCCCAGCTCCAGGTCCACGGGGTGGAACTCGCAGTACTGCGTGGGGGTGTACCAGATCAGTCTCATGCCAGTGGCGACGGCCTTGTCCCGCACCCTCACCATCAGGGGCTCCAACTCCTGCTCCGGGATACCGATACCGCTCGATGGTCCTTTTCCGCTGTAGATCAGGCTGTTGCAGGCAAAGGTCGCGATACCGAGCTCTCTCAGGAACTCTATCGTCTGCTCGATCCGTGGAGCATTCAGAGTCGTGAGAGTAGTATTGGTGATCGTATAGACATCGGTAGCTACCGCATTCTTGATCCCCTGCACCGTCTGCTTCCAGGCATCCGTCCCCACCATCTGGTTGTGTATCCCCTCATCGTGGGATTCCAAGGTGATCTGGATGTGATCCAGTCCCGCCTCTACCAGTTCCCCCAGGTAGCGGTCGTCAGCTAGCTTGATGCCATTGGTCAGCAGACCCGTGACCAATCCGACATCCTCTGCGTAGCGGACCAACTCTGCTAGATGAGGGTACACCGTGGCCTCTCCACCTGTGAAGACCACGTGCGGTATGCCCAAGTCCCATAGCTTCTCGAGCACCCGCCTCCACTCTTCCGTGCTCAGGCTCTCCATGTCCCTCGGACGGCCCACGTAGCAGTGCCCGCAGTTGGCGTTGCAGCGATAGGTCACAGCCAGGTCCATACGATACGGAGCCGAGACTGGCGTGTCGAAGGGTTCGATCCTCTTCACATCCAGATAGGAGATGGGGCAGATGTCGTCCGTGGTGGCCAAGGTGAGGATGGTATCCCTCAGATGCTCGTAGTCCGCACGGGCTGTCTCCCCCAGCACCTTGTACCGCCGCCTAAGCTCCTTGACAGCCGAGTCCGTGTCCTTGTCCTCCAAAACCAGCTTGGCGAGTTCGGTCGCGGTCTGGTTGAGATGCAGAACCTTAGCCGCGTTGATGACCAGGATGCCGTCGCCATCGCCCTCGACACGCAAATGCAGCCGGAACCGCTCCTCGGCTCCGTCCGGAGTCATGTAGTGAAACAACCCCTTGCTGAGGGGCTGCGGCGTCGACGGAAAGAACACCTCTTTGAAGGAATCCCATACGCTCATTCTCTCACTCCCTGGCGGCTCACCGCAGACACGTCGATCCCCGAGCTTGCGCAAACCCTGGGGAATGGCCTCGCCTCCCAGATCTCCGACCAAGCAGCAGCCGCTTCTCTTTCTCGTGCGACATCAGCCTCGTTCTCGAGATCACGTGGCATCGGCACCCGTTCCTCGCGCTAGTATACCACAAGGAATAGACCGACGCAAAAGGAGCCATCTCGACGACGAACGAGATGGCCCTTTGCCCTCTGCAACGAGTATAGTCGAGCTACCAGGGCTTAGCCAATGTCGTAGGTAACCTGAACCTGGACCGTGACTTCTAGCTGGCCAGTCGACACGGAGGTTCCTCCGCCCCTCCCGCCCTCTGCCGCAGCATATACAGCCTCCATGTAGTAGGGCGGCGTCTCGTAGGTAGACTCGCTGATGGTCCGCGGAGTGCCGAGCCGTACCCCAGCCAGCTCAGCCAGGGCCTCTGCCTTCTTCCGCGCTTCGTCCATGGCCTCGGCTCGTGCCTGCTCTTGCAGAGCAGAGGGATCGTCGAAAGTGAACTGTATGCCGTAGACGTTGTTTGCCCCGGCCCCGGTCACGGCATCCAGCACATCCCCCACTCTCTCCATGTCGCGCATCTTCACCCGCACGGAGTTGTTGACTATGTACCCGATGACTCGATGCTCGTCATCCTCCCAGTCGATCTCGGCCTGGATGCTGTAGTCCACGGTCTGGATGTCCTCCCCCGCGATCTCCAGTTGTCGCAGAGCATCCATCACGTCGCCCATACGATCCGCGTTCTCCCCGGCGGCCAAGGCCGCTGTGCTCTCCCTGGTCTCCACACCTATCGTGATCATCGCCAGGTCGGGCTCAGCAGACACCTCGCCCTGAGCCATGACCGTGATCCCTCTGGACTCCTGACTGGTGCCAGGCGTTGAGGCGCCGGGCAGCACCACCAGTAACTGGAGCACCAGTACGACCGCCAGCAGTGCCAAACCCACCGCTCCTATGATCGTACCCGCTTTCGACATCTTGACTCATCCTCCTGTGATACCTTTTTCATGTCGGTGTCCGTAGAGACACCCCTCTCACAATGAAGACGAAACTCGGAGGAGATTGGTTCCCAGCGCTCAAGCGCCCCACCCGAGGTGCAGGTGGAGGTGGCAGCCATACAAAAACGCCCCGACCACAGTCGGGGCCTCGTTGCTCAGTGCCGAGAAAGGGACTCGAACCCTTACGGGGTTGCCCCCACTGCGCCCTGAACGCAGCGCGTCTACCTATTCCGCCATCTCGGCCTGCCACTTAGAGAAGTATATGCACACTCTTCCCGTTTGTCAAACCACTACTCGCCCGCCTCGCTGACCACTACCCTGCGCGTCTTGATGTACCACTCGGCCACCGTCCGAAAGCGGTCGCTGGCACTCATCATCGGGCTCAGTTGCACGCCTTTCACCATGTCGTCCACGGCGTAGTTGTACACTGGATAGTACAGCAGGAGCGAAGGGACTTCCTGTGCGAACAGGTCCTGGAAGTCGCGGTATAGGCGCGCCCGCTCTGCTTGATCGGTGCTCTGGCGCGCCTCCTCCAGCAATTGGTCTATGTCGATGCTGTTGAGTCCCGGGTAGTTCTGCCCGTCGCCGCCGATCTGAGTGGAGTGCCACATCAGATAAGGATCGGGGTCGCTTGGCAGGTTGCCCCAGCTATACAGCAGGGCATCGAAGTTTCGCGGCCGCAGCGCTTCGTTCACCACCCACGAGCTGTCCTCCACCACAGGAACGACTCTCACGCCCAGCTCCCACAACTGACGGGCAATCTCCTCGATGATCTGGCGCCGCACCGGATCCTTGTTGGTGAGAAGGGTGAACTCCAGGCGCGTGCCCTCCTTGTCACGCACCCCGTCCCCGTCTGTGTCGGCCCAGCCGGCCTCAGCGAGCAACTCAGCGGCCTTGTAGGGATCATAACCGTACTGTGTCACGTCGTGGTTGTAGGCCCAGGAATCGGGCATGATGGGACTGTGCGCCACCACACCCTGGCCGTCGAGGATCTGGTCGATGATGCGCTGGCGGTCGATGCCCCACAAGAGAGCCTGTCTCACCTCCCTTTCCTCGAAGATGGGCAGGTCCAAATTGAGAAAGATCAGCGTGTACCCCGATAGGCGCGCCGTGTACAGGTTCAGGTACTCTTCCTCTCGGACGCTCGGGAGGTCCTCGGGCAGCACCTCACTTATGCCCTCTACTTCACCTTGCTGATAGGCAGCGAACACGCTCTGATAGTCAGGGTAGAACTTGAACTCTATCTTCGACAACGCCGGCTGCTCTCTATGGTAGTCTGGGTAAGCCTCGAGGATCACATAGTCACCGCTCACCTCTCCGATCTTGAACATCCCGGTGCCTACCGGGCGAACGTTGAACTGATCCGTGGGGAACTCACTGGCTGGCACGTTGCTCAAGATGTGCTCGGGCAACACTCCGATGGTGGTGAAATCGAGAAACGTAGCCAAAGGAGCCTGGAGGGTGAAGGTTAGCGTGTAGTCGTTGATCATGTCCGCCTCGACCGTGCGCCACTGCTCGGCCAATTCGGGCGGCCCTTGATAGTCCTCGTCTTGGATGGCCTCCACGGTGAACAGCGCGTCGGCGCTGGTGAAGGGTTCCCCATCGTGCCAGAGCACGTCTCGGCGCAGATAGAACGTGTAAACAAGCCCATCGTCTGACACGTCCCATTCTCTGGCCAGAGAGGGCACGATCTCCCCCCGCTCGTTGATGGCCGTGAGACCAGAGAAGATGAGGGATACCAGGTCCTGGTCCACCTGGTTGTACTGGCACAAGAGAGGGTTGATGTAGCTGGGGCGCCCGGCAACACCTTCGACGTACGTGCCGCCTACATCGGGGACCATCACCGTGGTGGTGGTATAGGCCACGTAGCCCAACAGAACCACGATCAGCACCACGCCCAGGACGGCGACGAGGGCCTGCCAGCGGATGTGTCTCGTCAAAGGCAGTACTAGTCTCCTTCCAGGAGTCTACAATGCGGGGTCTGGCCCTGCACCAGGGCTCTACGACTGAACAAGCACCGAGACCAGTGCGAAGAGGAAGAACAGCACGACTAGGACGATGGTCAGATTGAACAACGTCCTCTCCGCACCACGGCGGGTCTTGTATATTCCAGAGTCGGTGCCGCCGAAGATCCCCCCCAGGCCGCTGCCCTTGACCTGGAGCAGGATGGCAGTGATCAGGCACACCGAGATGATGATTTGAACTACCTGCAAGTAGAACAGCACGCCAATACCTCCAAACGCCAAGCATTATAACACCCGGGTGTCCCCTTTGTCAAACACCGCTCTGGAGAGTCGAGAAAGATCGCACCGAGACAAGCCTGTCGCCGGACTGAATCGGACACGTGCTCGGACTATGCGAGCTCCGCCCCACCAAGGAGCAGAGTGAAGCCCGGTCACGCTGGCCCGGGGGGCCACGCCAGACGTGGAGAGAGCGCCCGCCGTCACCTCGCCCGCCCGCAGATCACGTAGTTGGAGAGAGCCTTCGTTCTTTCGAATCGTGCTCGATTCAAGTATAATGAGATCGATACAGTGTACAGACACAATGAGCGCACGAGCCACCACCCTCCTTCGACTATGGATCAGAAACGAATCAGAAACTTCAGCATCATCGCCCACATAGACCACGGCAAGTCCACCCTGGCGGACCGCCTTCTGGAATACACCGGCACTATCTCGCCCCGAGAGATGGCCGATCAGGTGCTGGACCAGATGGACCTGGAGCGCGAGAGAGGCGTGACCATCAAAGCCTCGGCTGTGCGCATGATCTACCGAGCTGACGACGGACAGGAGTACGAGCTCAACCTCATCGACACCCCGGGTCACGTGGACTTCTCCTACGAGGTCTCCAGAGCTCTCGCCGCGTGCGAGGGCGCAGTGCTGGTGGTGGATGCCAGCCAGGGCGTGGAGGCACAAACCCTAGCCAATCTCTATCTGGCGCTGGACAACGATCTGACCATCGTTCCCGTGGCCAACAAGATCGACATGGCCAGAGCGCGCCCTGACGAGGTGGCCCAGGAGATGGAGGAACTCCTGGGGGTCGCCGAGGGAGACGTGATCCGCACTTCCGCCAGAGAAGGCACCGGCACCAAAGAAGTCCTGGAGGCCATCGTTAAGAACGTGCCTCCACCCGGGGGACTGCCGGAGTCTCCCCTGCGGGCGTTGATCTTCGACTCCCACTACGATTCGTACAAAGGCGTCGTGGCCTACGTGCGGATCGTGGACGGTGAGCTGACCAGAGACCAGACTCTGAAGCTGATGTCCAATGGCAGGACGTTCGAGCCTATGGAGATGGGCGTCTTTACGCCGGGGATGACCTCGGTGGATCGTCTCGACACTGCCGAGGTGGGCTATGTGGCCACAGGTCTCAAGAACGTCCGCGATTGCTCCGTGGGCGACACCATCACCAGCGCCACCATTGCGGCGACAGAACCCTTGCCTGGATACCGGCCCATCAAGCCCATGGTCTTCGCCGGCCTGTACCCCGCCGACTCCGAAGACTACCACCTCTTGAGAGACGCCCTCGACAAGCTGCATCTCAATGACTCCTCACTGACCTACCAGCCAGAGGATTCGCAAGCCCTTGGCTTCGGCTTTCGCTGTGGCTTCTTGGGCCTCTTTCACATGGAGATAGTGCAGGAAAGACTGGAGAGGGAGTACGGTTTGAACCTCCTGGCCACGGCCCCCAGCGTGGAATACCACGTCCTCACCAACGACGGTGGGGTCTTGGAGGTGGACCGCCCATCGGATCTACCGCCTTCGATGGAGATCGAAGCTATCGAGGAGCCCTGGGTCAAGCTCAGCATCTTCAGCCCCGACGACTACATCGGTCCGATCATGGAGCTCGTCATCTCCAGAAGGGGCGAATACGAGTCGATGGAGTACCTGGATCCCCAGAGGGTGTTGCTCAGCTATCAGATGCCCTTGGGAGAGTTGATCGTTGACTTCTACGACCAGCTCAAGTCCCGCACTAGAGGCTATGCGTCTCTGGACTACAGCCTCTCCGGGTACCGGCAAGGGGATTTGGTGAGGTTGGACATCCTGGTGAATCACCAGACGGTCGATGCCCTGTCTCTCATCATGCACCGGGACCAGGCGTATAGCAAAGGCAGCGCCCTTGTCAGCAGACTAAAGGAAGTCATCCCCCGACAACTGTTCCCCGTGCCCATCCAGGCCGGGATAGGCACTCACGTCATCGCCCGCGAGACAGTGAAGGCCCTGCGCAAGAACGTCCTCTCCAAATGCTATGGAGGCGACGTCACCCGCAAGAGGAAACTTCTGGAACGCCAGAGAGAAGGCAAGAAGAGGATGAAGCAAGTCGGTCAGGTGAGCATCCCCCAGGAAGCGTTCATGGCCGTCTTGAACTTGTCCGAGGATTAGGACAAAGACTCGTTTCATGGCCACAGGCACGACGCATCTAACCATTCTCCACACCAACGACTTGCACGCGCGCGTCGAGCAACTGCCGTTTATCAGCGCTATGGTGCGGCGCATCCGCGAGGAGGTGGCCAGCCAAGGAGGCCACACGCTCCTCTGGGACGCCGGAGACGCGGAGGATCGCATCCTGCTGGAGAGCGACGTGACCAAAGGCGCAGCCATCGCACGGATCTTGAGCGCAGTGGGCTACGACGCCGCTGCACTAGGCAATACGGCAGGGGTCACCTACGGCCCGGAGAACATTGCCAACCTGGCCAAGGCCGCTTCTTACCCCATTCTGGCAGCGAATCTCGTCTGGTCCAAGACGGGACAACCAGTGGAGGGAGCGACGCCCTATCAGCTGCTGGAACTGGGTCCAATCAGGTTGGGTCTCGTGGGCCTCACCGCCACGTCGGACTTCTACTCCACCTTCGACGTCCGTAGCTACCAGCCCCAGGCCATCGTGACTGAGCTGGTGCGGCATCTACGCGAAAGAGGTGCGAACGTCGTAGCAGTGTTGTCGCATCTGGGGCTAAACGGGGACAAGGATCTGGCCCGGTCCGTGGACGGTATCGATCTGATCGTTGGTGGCCACTCTCACGACGTGCTCGAGGAGCCACTGGTGCTCAACGGCGCACTGATTGTCCAGGCCGGGTCCTACGGGAGCCACCTTGGGCGCGTGGACCTGGCGGTGGACAGTAGCTCAGGTCAGATCCGCCGCCGCGAGGCTCGTTTGCTCCCAGTGGAAACGTCGGAGGTCGACGCCAAGGTCGTGCGGGCCATCGAGGAGCAGGTTCAGGAAGTCCAGCAGCTTCTGGGGCGGTTCGTCGGGCAAACGGTCACCTTCCTGGACCTCAACTACTTCCAGGAGTGCGCGTTGGGCAACTTCCTGGCCGACGTACTCAGAGATAGGATGGGCACCGATCTCGCGTTCGTGGTGACCGGCATGTTGGACGAAGCGATAAGGGAAGGCCCCATTATCCTGGGAGACCTGTGCAGGGCAACGTCGTCCACAGCCAACCCCGGCCGCACAGAGTTGACGGGCCAGGAGATACTCCACG
>DAOUEW010000206.1:0-5787 GCA_034430275.1 Anaerolineae bacterium
ATCTTCCGTTGATACAGTTCCTCGGCGTCGACCCCCATGGCCGAAAGGAGATGAAGGATGCGGATGATGGCGTCTATCAGTTCCTCTCCGACCTTGTCCAGGTCTTCGCCCTTCTTGTAGGCGTCAGTAGCCTCCGAGACTTCGGTGTGTATGAGGGCCAACATCTCCCAGATGCGCTCCTCGCCAGCGGAGAAACCTTTGGCGTCGGCCATCTCGCGCACCTCCACCATCATTCTGTTGAGCCCCTCGACTGTCATCCCCGCCGCACCCTCCTTAGAAGCATCCCGAAGCTCAGGCCTCGTCAGCCAGTGCGCTGAGACCCTCACCCGACAGCACCACACACGGTCCGCTCAGCTCTAACCTGGCGATCAGTCACACACGGGCCGTGATGATGCACTCCCCGACCTTCATTAGCCTCCCTCGACAGGCCGCCAGCGAGGCATCCACCCATCGGCGATCTTGTGCAAGTCTGAGCCGTCGGCAGCCACCACGAGGACCTCTCTGCTCTCTTCTTCGCCCACAGACAGCGCAACGTAGGCGCCGTCGGGCGACCAGCTCGCATCGGGGCGCTGCCCATCGGCTATGACACGTAGTCCCCCGTCGCCGCCGTCCATCACGTAGAGCTGCATCTGGTCGGCTTGTGACGCAGCGAACAGCAGCGATGCTCCATCGGGTGACCAGATCGGCCTGCTATTCCAGAGGTCTCCGAACACCCGCTCCGACCGTAGTATCACTTGCCCTTGGTCGGCATCCACGATCAAGGCGCGGAAACTGCTGCCTTCCTCCCACGAGAACGCGGCAATCCAATCACCCTCGGGCGACCAGCGTGGCCAGAAAGCGGGCTGCTCCAGAGAACGAAGAATGTCTCCGCTATCGACGCCGACGATCTTCAGGCTGGGCTCCTCTCCGCCCAGGAAAGGCTGGCCGCTGTCCCGATAAGCAAGCCGATGGTCGTCGGGGGCCCACGAGAAATCGTCCGCTCCGTAGATGAAATCGGGGATCTCCCACACAGGCCCACCCTCACCGTTCACGACCACGATGAAGCCTTCCATCTCCAGCCCGCTCACGTATACGGCGATCAAGCTATCATCGGCTGAGTATTGCACGCTCTCTATGGGCCACAAGCCGCTGATCCAACGCTGCGTAATCAGGGTGGTGTCCCTCCCATCCTGGATGCTGAACGCCTTCAGGCTCTGTTCTGAACCCTCCTCACTGGCCGAGAAGTTGGTCACGTAGAGGATTTGCTGACCGTCGGACGACCAGATCGGGACATAGGCATCAGCCACCTTAGTCGGTTCACCGCCATCGGCGTTCACCAAGTAGATCTCCGCGCTGTCCTCAACCAAGGGGCTGCCCTTCACCAGGAGCAGTCTCTGGCCGTCAGGCGCCCACTCCAAAGCCTGGAAGCCCAGAGCATCCGCCAGTTGTGTCGGTTCGGCACCCTCCACGTCTGTCAGCCACACGCTCCCACCAGACCCCAGGTAGGCGATCTGCTGCGGAGATGGTTCGTCTGGAGGATAGGCGACGCACCCGGTCACCAACGCCGATAGGACCAAGAACGTGATGAAGGCCAGGAATCGTCCTCTCAGCTCACCCATTCCTCCCTACCCAAATATGTGCGTCACACGTCGGCAGAGCTTCGCCAGTTCGCCCGCCTGCTCCTCTACTCCGTGCCAGGCCAAACCTTGCGCCGCCGTTCCTTGATCTCGCCCCGACGCCTCTTCTCCTCCAGGCGCTTCTGCCTGGCAGCCCTCGTCGGTCGGGTGGCGTACCGCCTTCTCGGAACCCTCAAGGCACCCCGCATGAGGGCCCGAAAACGCTTGGTGACCTCTTCACGGTTACGCAACTGGCTGCGGGTGGACTGCGATACCAAACGTACGACGCCGCCCTTGTCCATGTACGGCGACAGTCTGCTACTGACCCGCGCCTTCTGGCTCTCGCTCAAGCTAGGCGAGCCCATCAGATCGAACACCAGCTCCACCCGCGTCTCGCTGCGGTTGACGTGCTGTCCTCCCGGGCCGCTGCTGCGCGAGAATCGGAAGGTCAGCTCCCTCAGCGGGATGCCGACCTTATCAGTGACCCACAGGAACCCGTCGCCATCCTCAGCCACGTCTGAGCCTAACCCTCCAGATAGTCCTCGCGCGGTGGAGAGAAGACGTCGATCACCAGAGCATCCTCGATGGTGACCGCTCCGTGGGGTAGATCGCCAGGGATGTAGTAGCTGTCCCCTGCCTCGCAGGTGCGCGTTTCATCGCCTACGGTGAGACGCATGCTACCGCTCACGACGTAGCCCACCTGGTCATGGGGGTGGCTATGGGTGGGCACATCCGCCCCTGCCGCCAGGTTGAACTCGGCCAGGAGCATTCGCCCACCGTGCCCCAGTGTCCTCCTCAGAGCCCCTGGCACCATCTCCACCTGCTTTGCCTCGTCGCCTTCAAAGAACACCCTCTCAGAAGCCATCTCACTCCTTTTCTACTCGAGTCATGGGGAGACCGTCACGCCCGCGGACCCAGTCTCTCCCTTATGACCACGATCCCACAGCAGACAGTCTCGCCGAGATGGTCGACATCCATTCCGCCTCGTTTCATCCGGACGCTGCCGACCGCTTGGAGTCCTCTCGACGTTCTCCCGCAAATATACTCCACCCCCAGTTCTTGCGGCAAGCTGTTCCCCGCAGAATCGGGGGATAGGTGGGTGGATTCCATCGCCTGAGTCCTCCCGCCGAGCCAGACACAGACCACCCTCCGCGCACTGCCCCTAGCCACGCGGGGAGAGAAGAGAGAGCCCGGGCCATGCACGTTTGGGCGAGGATGAGAGAGAAAGGGAGGCAACCCGAGGCCGCTGCCAGCAAGGTCCGCCATGAGTGTGGCTACCCGATTCGACGGGCCAGCTCATGAGTCGCGGCCTGCGTCAGGGTTTCGCCGTTACGAACGCTTTGCCGTCCTTATGGCAGAGGATCTGAGCCGCGTGACGACCAGAGTACAGACATCCGGGCACTCCGCCGCCGGGCATCACCCACTGGCCGGCCATGATGAAGCGGTCGAGGCCAGGCAGCGTCCGCCGCACCACGGATGTGATCACGCCAGGCGTGGGTAGCCACCCCATGTAGGCGCCCCTGCGATTCAGGGTGTACCTCCAAGTAGTGTAAGGAGTCGCAACGTCTATCATCTCCACCAACGCCGAAAGCTCCGGATAGTGCATCTCCAATCTCTGAAGAACCTCCCCGGCCACGCGCTGCTTCTCGCTATCGTACGCCGCAGGGTCTTCATGCAGGTCGCTCCAATGGTCCCACTCCGTCTCGAAGCCGGCCTGGATCACCGTCTTGCCAGCAGGAGCGAACCGATCACTGTAGTTGAAGATGCGCAGCATAAGGCCATCGATCCTCTCGCACCCAACCTCGAAAGGCTTCTCCAGCTTGATCATGCTCAGCCAGGGCTCACCGGCAAATGCGCGGGCCACCCCATAGCTGATCATGACCATGGGACGGACCATCTCCCACTCCCTGTACATGGTCTCGATCTTGCGATCCACGTACCGCCCCCCGAGCATCCCGAAGATCGTACTGTACCCGTCCGCAGCCGAGATCACGACATCCGAACGCTCTTTCCTACCGCCGGACAGACGCACGCCGGTGGCTCTGTCACCCTCTACCAGGATCTCCTCGACTGTGCTTCTGTAGGTGATCCTTCCGCCCAGGTCCTTGTACCGTCTCTCGATAGGCAGCACGAAGCCGAGCGAGCCACCCTCCAGCAGACCCATCTGCCGATCCGGAAGCATACCGAGGAGCATGGATAGGAACCATACGGGAACGTCGGGCAGAAACATGTTCTCCAGCACGAAGCGCAGGAACGGATCGTCTACACCGCTCACGTAGTCCTGGATCGGCCGCTGGTACTCCCCGACAAAGTACCTCACGAGACCTCGCATGGCCCACATCTGCCTGAGCCAACCCAGAGGGCTCATCAGTTCGGGTGGGTCATCCATGCCCAGCGTCCCCAGGTCCATCCCCTGGGTCGCCCGCGCGCTGGCGATCAGTTCTTCCACCAGCCGCGTTTCATGTGGGCCCAGCGCCATCAAGTCCTCAGCAAGGCGGTCCAGGTCGGGGGTGACCTCCAGGCGGCGGCCGCCTGCTTCGTCCTCGAAGCGGACGTATGTGCCCATCTCCAGGAATCTGTTAGCCTGAGCCATGCCCAGTTGCTGGTACATCTCGTAGACTTCCGAGCCGGGCCGGCAGTACATGATGAAATGAATGCCGCCGTCGATCAGATACCTCTCGCGCTTCCAGCAAGCCGCCACGCCCCCCGGCACGGTATGGTGCTCGTAGATGTGGGTGTTGTACCCGTTCATCTGAGCATAGCAGCCCGCTGAGAGCCCGGCCAGACCTGCTCCTATAATGATGACGGACTCGCCCACCTCGATCCTCCTGCACCCCTCACTCTGCCCACCTGGCTACGACTAAACGCGTGGCCGGTGGACGGCTCTCTCGACTCGAGAGCCTGATCGCGAGGCAAGCCGCCAGACACGAGAACATCATCGACCTCGTCACCACAGGCCACTACCATGCTCCTCTGTAAGCATCACCAGTATCGCTGCCTCGTTTCCTGCCACCAGTCGTGTTGCTCTGGCCTCAGAGTACCCGTGCTCCACCATCAAGTATCCCACCAAGAAGTCGCGGAACAAGTCCTTCTGCCCTCGCAGAGGTAGCGCGAGGACCCCTTACAGATCACCTTTCATCGCCAGATAGGTCCGTCTGGGATGCCCCACGCAATCGTTCCTCGATTCTGAGCTAGTCATCGCCTCCGCCGCCAAGTGGATTGCGCACCATCATCGTACTACAGCCTCCCCACCAAATCAAGCCGGGCATCCCAGTGGCTGGCGGAACTCGTAGCCTGGCCTCGTTCGCATCGCATCAGTTCTGGCAGGCGTCCTCGGTCTAGGAGACTTGACAAAGGCCGGGAAACCAGGTAAGATGTTGTATAGCTAGATATACATGGAGGCCCTGATGAGAAAAGACAAGAACATCATGATTCGGGTGTCCAGGGAGACCCATATGGCCTTCAAGAGAAAAGCCGCCGAGGAGGGAACCACCATGAGCAAGATCATCCGCGAACTGGTGGGGAAATACCTCAAAGGAGACCTCGAACTCACCCCAAGTGAGTAGGAGGCCCTCTCGGTGGCACTTCACTCCTACGGTCGCGGTCTGCGGGCACCGGTGCCAGGACGTTGGGTCCCGGTGGTGCGATCTCCACTGGGGTCGAAGGTCGATGTCTAGCAGGGTCCATCTTGCCACCGCCATGGGGCAAGCTGCAAACCCACGTGCAGTATCACCAACCACGATGAGGAAGAGGGTTTCATTGCAGAAGATCCACACACCGTTGTCCAGGGTCGATGCAGACGGGGCAGGAGGTGAAACGTGAGTCGCAGGTTGAGGACTGAGGTCGCTCAATTGAGCGTCGTGTCGGGTATCGAGCGGGAGGATTCCGGCGACACCAGCCTCGTGGAAGCGTCCTCGATCATTCCTCCCAGAACGAGCAAAGGCAACCTCTACTTGCTGGTTCAGGTGAGTGGCGAGCCCACGGGCAAGGAATCCATCCACAGGCAACTGATCGAGCTCATCAGCAACGAATACTCCCGTGTCCCTGGGGGCATCACCAACGGGCTGCGACAGGCCGTCAAGGCCGCCAACAGGTTCCTCCATCACATGAACCTGGAAGCCCTGCCCTTGTGGCACAGAGTCGGTGAGACCTGCTGTGCGGTCTTGCGGGGCGATGACCTCTACATGGCAGT
>DAOUEW010000207.1:0-20653 GCA_034430275.1 Anaerolineae bacterium
TCCAGCACCAGGTTCGTGGCGTAGGCCCAGTTGTTCCCCTCGTCGGGGTCGTAGCCCTCCTCCATGAAGACGTGGGCCTCGTTTGTAATCTGCCCAGGAGGCGCGTCGGGCCACACCCGGGCCCAGATGCTGAACTCTCTGGTCTCCCCGGGCATGATGTAGTCGAGGGGACACTCCAGCACGTCCGGGTCCTCGCTGACCAGCCAGCAGCCGCCGTCGTCTATCTCGTAGTCCACTTCCATGGGCAGAGTGTCGGTCACGATTACACCTGGCGCACCAGTGGGCCCGTTGTTGGTGACCTCTATGTGGTAGATCTTCTGCTCGCCCGGATAGATCTTCATGGGCTCGCTGGTCTTCACGATGGAGAGGTTCGCCTCCGCAGACACCAGGGTCTCCCAGGTGGCGCTTATCGGTTCATTCGGGACCGGCTGGAAGAACTGCGAATCAGCCCGCACACGGACCGTGTTGGAGATCAGTGTTCCTGCCTCCACCCAGGGCTCAACGAATCCACGCACCCGCACTGACCGGTGCCCCCCAGGTTCCATGTCGCCTAGGGAGCACAGTGCTGTACCGGGCACGCAAGAGCCCTCGCCGATCAGAACCTCGGCGCCCACGAGGCTGACTCCTCCGGGCAGTTCGTCGTCGAGGTGGACACTATGGGCGGTCGACGGGCCATAGTTGTTGACGTCTATGTGGTAATGTATCTCCTCGCCCGCCAGTATGTCCGTGGGGCCCTCTTTGTGAACATCCAGATAGGAGAAGGCATCAGCCCACATCATCACGTGGGTTCGGTTGTTGCCGTTGTCGGGATCGAAGATGTCGCTGTAGACCCACGCATCGTTCTCCAGCACCTCTCCCCACAGGTCGGCATCTGTCATCACGAAGATCTCTATCCCCGCCCCTTCGCCAGCCGGGATGTAGCCCAGGTTGCAGGTGAGGGGGGCAAAGGGATCGCCTGGTATGCCCGTGGTGCAAGAGCCTTGCGAAGGCCCAACACCCTCTACCGTCACGCCAGCCGGCAGCAGGTCCTCCACTACCACGTTCTCCGCCAGCGATGGACCGGCGTTGCCCACTCCGATCTGGTACCTGAGCGGGCACCCGGCCCGCACGCCAACTAGGTCTATGCCTTCGTAGACGTAGCAGTCCTCGAATGTGAATGGTACTCCAATGAACCAGTCGCGTGGTGCTTCCTCCCACCACTTGCCGATCCACAAGTCGGCCACATCGGTGACGTAGATGAAGTCCTCGGCGGCATTGTTGGACCAGTCAGGGTCCGGAGTACCGTAGACGAACTCGCCCTCGAACTCTTCCCCGGAGAACGGGAAGACCTCGACCAGGTTGTTCACGTCCTGCGTCTCGTTGGCTCGGAGGACGACGTTGATGATCCACTATCCTGAGTCGAAGAACAGCTCTGGCGGTGCATCCGGCGGCATGAGGCCCTTGGGCTCGAGAAACCAGAGACCGCATGATATGGTGTTGGATATGCCGGGCTCCATTGACTTCACCTGGCACTCGGTTGCACCCATCTCATCGCGGTTGGTGAAGAGATCCACCAGCTCGAAGTCACCGGAGGATAGTATGTTGTCTCGCATGCCCACGAAACGTGCAACAGACGGGCCCAGGTTTTCCACGAAGATGGTGTACGTGAACAGCTCGCCGGCCCGCACGTAAGTGTCCGGCTTGCTCATCTTCACCACCGTGAGGTCGGCGGAGTCCTCCACGAAGATGGAGTGTTCGACGTAGTTGTCGCTGTAATCGTCGTCGTCCTCTTCGCTCCACACCTCCGCGCCGTTGTACATGGTGAGGGTGCCGTCCCACTCGAACAGCACTGCCCAGGGAGCTACGAGCACCTTGACCTCGAATTCCCGGTACTCATAGGGGTCCATGTCGCCCAGATAGCAGGTCAACGGGTTGAAGCCATCCCAGGTGCAGACATCGGGACTAGACCCCAGGTATATCACCTCGTACGGCAAGGTGTCGCTGACCACCACGTCAGTCGCCGCATCGCCGCTGTTGTAGACGCTGATCTCGTAGATCAGCTCCTCGCCAGCGATGACCACCCCGGTCCTGCCGGGCCGGCCGGCGACATGTTTGTCGATTTGGAGGTCTGGGCCCGGCGCCGCCGAGACCGTGGCCAAACCCAGGGCCAGGAGCGCGGTGAGCAACACAGCGCCGGCCACGAGCACAGTCACCTTGGTTCGCGAGATCATTGTTGCCTCCTTAGTTTCTTCCTTCTGCTTCGATTGCCTTCAGCGCAGCAATGCGCGGAGAGGCGTGTCTCCTGTTCGAGACCGGGGTCAGGCTTGACCGGAGAAAAACAAGAGCGCCCCTGCCGGAATCAGGGAGCGCTCCAGGGTACATAGTAAATCGGGCCAATAGTAGCAGGAACGAGAACAAGGGTAGCCGGCCACCCCTTCAGTGCACGTGCGGATCCTGCCTGATCGTGGTTCGTCATCGAGACCCTTTCCTAGACTGATCAGTGTGCATCAAGACCGGGCGAGTCCGGCACAAGCCCGCAAATCCGACTTTCATTATAGCAAATCGGCTCCCACTTGTCAAGTAGCTGGGTGTGGCTTTGGCGAGCGGTTCATGCGGAATACGAGCGCAGCAGGAGTGCAGCAATCGGTAGCGTGGGGACACGAGTTCGCGTGCGCGGAATACGGCCTGCGGGCCAGGGGCAGCGCCTCTAGTGTGGGCCCTTGACAGCAGGGTGAAATTCTGCTAAAATGTGTGCACTGGACGAGCCTAGGGCTCTGTTTTGAGGTGCCCGTAGGTCATTGTCTGGTGAGACCGAGAGGGATCAGGGGCGGCGCCGTTGTTCTGGCCCCCATTTCTGAGTCGGAAGGAGGCTCGAGGGAGATGCCTGCACGGAGTGCTTCGAGAGGACTGGCGTTGGTATTGGCCCTGTTGGCCGCCCTGTTACTCGCCTCGGGGGTGTGGTCAGTCGCGCTGGCGCAGGATCCTGATGCCGACTCGGTGCCGGACAGGTCCCCACATGCATACACGAGCGCAGGGGGACGAATGAGTCAGGCTGGCGCTGTGATCGGCTACTCCGTCGACTCGGACTACAGGAACCGGCTGTGGAGCATAGACCTCAATACCGGGGTAGCCACACTGGTCGGTGGCACCGGTTTCACCGACATCGAATCCCTCAGCTTCTCCTCCACGGGCGTGCTGTACGGCATCAGCGATGGCTCGAAACAACTGGTGAGGTGTAGCCTGGGCAACGGCTCCTGCACGGCGGTGGGTGCCGTTGGAAAGACCTTCAAAGACACCGGGCTCGCCTTCGACAACAATGGCCGGCTTTGGATGTCCACCGATGAACCCGGGCCACCCCAGACCTTCTTCCGGATCAATCCGAATACCGGCGCGGGCACGCCCATCGGAACGCAGGGGCAGAAGGTCACTGGCCTGGCTTTTGGAGGGGGGGTCCTGTACGGCCTGGGCGGAGACTACAAGGACAACCTGGTCACAATCGACCGTTCAACAGGGGCTGCGACACCGGTGGGCCTTCTGGGAACGGTGAGCCTGGTGGATGGTGGCATCGACTTTGACGGAAGCGGTGTGCTGTGGGGTATCAGCGATCCCAGTGACTTGCCTGAGACTATCCCCAGCCAGACCTTCACCATAGATACTTCGAGCGGCGCGGCCACTGTGGTGGCTACCATTACGGACGAGGGCGGCGGACCGCTCTATGGTTTCGAGAGCCTGGCCATCTGGCCCAGCGAGGAACCCCCACCTGAGGAAGAAGAGGAGCCTTTCGTGCCTGAACCGGGCACGTTGCTGCTGCTGGGCAGCGGGCTGGCCGGACTGGCGGGGTATGCCGGGCTACGCGGGCGAAGAACCGCCGACTGATTCCCCTTCGTTTCTAGATATGGACAGGACGGGCCGTCCTCCACGAGGACGGCCCGTTTTTCGTTCTTCTTGTTGACGTCAGTCTCTGGTCAGAAGCGCCCCTCATCTCTAGAGCCACGTTGGCCACTCGAACGAGTCGCGTCTGGTTTCATTCCAGGGGAGCAAACTTCAAGATGCGGTGGTTGTTGGAATCGGCGACGTAAACATTGGCTAGCTGATCGATCTCAATGCCCGTGGGAAGGTCGAAGGAAGCAGCGTCCTGCCCGTACCTGCCGAAGATGGTGAGAAGCTCTCCCTGGTTGTCAAAGACCAGGACTCGAAAGCCCTCGGGGTCGGTGGCATACACGTGTCCCTCTGCATCCACCGCCAGATAGGGTTTGTTGTTGATGGACTCGCCCACCCAGGCCTGCACGCTCCACTGGCGGAGGAACTGGAGATCCTCGTCGAAGACCTGGATGCGCTGATTCCAGGTGTCAGCCACGTAGATGTTGCCCTCCTGGTCAGCAGCGATGCCCACCGGCTCCAGAAACTGACCGGCCGACGCGCCGGCGCCGCCCCATTGACCGATGGGGTTGCCGTCTGCATCGAACTTCTGGATGCGCTTGTTGCCGGTATCGGTGACGTAGAGGTTGCCATCCTCGTCGATGGCGATGTCGCGAGGTCCGTAGAACATGCCCTGGGGTTCCAGGAGTTCTCCACCTGTATCCTGGAATACGCCCCAGTAAGTGATCAGTTCGCCCTCGGAGGTGAAGGCCTGGATACGGTGGTTCCACGTATCGGCGACGTAGACGATGTCCCCTGGCCCTACCGCGACGCCCCACGGCTCGCTGAACTGCCCGGGTTCCTGTCCTGGGGAGCCCCAGGCGGTGAGCAAGGTGCCATCGGCAGCGAACTTCTGGATACGGTGGTTCTGGCTGTCGGCGACGAATACGTTGCCCTCGGAGTCGATAGCCAGCCCTTTAGGGAAGTCGAACTGGCCTTCTAGGCTGCCGGGTTCGCCCCACGTCAAGACGCTGGGTAGCTCCGTGTAGGCTTCGGTGTATTCCGTGACCGCTTCGACCTCGTGGGCGATGGGTATGGCGCTGGACTGCCAGATCTCGGCAGCTATGTCCCTGCGGATGTAGAAGGCGAAATCGGAGGAGCCAAGGGGGTTCTCCAGGTCCCGGTAGAGCAGGAAATCGATGGCGCTCTGGCGTGTCTCCGGGTTGCGCAGGTATTCCAGCCCGACAAAGGTGCACCTTAGTCCTTCACAGCTTATGAGGCCGCGATAGTCCTCGGGGAACCACCAGCGAAGCCTGTACTGCCGCCTGATGTAGTCCGTCAGATAGGGCCTGGCTGCCGCCTCGTTCTCGGTACCCACAAAGACCACCGGGGCGTCGATAGGCCCCACGGGCTCCTTGCCGAAGAAGACCTTGTTGGGGTAGTCGCGGAGGTACCACCACAGGGGCCACTGCGTGAACTCGTCGAAGGCTACCCTCATGTCCTTGCCGCCCACCAGCCTCTCGGATAGCTGATCCACCTCCTCCATGAGCATGGTCACGTCGGGAGTGGTCTGGGTGTAGATCAGCATGTCCTTGGCGACGTCGCCGTGGATGTAGGTGGCTATCCAGGCGTACCGAACGGTGAACAGCGTCAGGATCACAACCATGGTGAAGAACACCATCCGTGCTCTGGAGCCGGCACTGAGCCGCCTCCAGATGAGGAAGATGAGGTAGATGAACACGCCAGACAGCACCAGCGCCAGGAGCCAGCGTGTCAGCGTGTTGAGCTCTCCCAGGGTGAACCCGGCTGGGGCTAGACCCCGAGACAGGATGCCGGCGACGCTGACGGACGAGGAAAGGAAAGCCAGGAACACCAGGCTGGCTGTGGGCAGAAGCACAAGCAAGTAGAGCGCCCTGCGGTCGAGTAGTTCCCGCCAGTCTGTTGCCTCTACGATGCGGTCGATCAGCAGGGCAGCCAGCAGTACGAGGGGCAAGGCGAGATGGACGATTAGCCAGGGCATCTTCTCGCCAGCCCAGCTATAGATGAAGAAAGTCGAGAGACACCAGTACGCCAGGAAGATCCAGAAGACGTTGCGGGACAGGATCTCCCCCCTATCCCCCAGCGCCCGGACTTCTCGCGCCATCCCTCGTGCGAAGTATCCCATGCCCATCAAGGCCAGGAGCAAGGGCAGGAACTCGTAGAGGGGAACGAGGATCATGTAGTAGAACCCTGGTTGCCCGCCTCGCTGCACTTCCTGCTGCACCAACCAGTAGCCCAGCGCGCCGATAGGTCCGCTCAAGAGCCCCCCCATGTTGGTGAGCAGTGTGGTGTGCAACAAGATGTAGATGGCCCAGAAGATGCCAGCGGCTGTCACCCACCGGCGCCTGCTCCAGACTAGCCCCAAGGCCGCGAAGATCGCCGTGACCAGCAGCAAGACCAGCAGATCGTGTTGGCCGTAGTTGGTGTAGTCCAGTGCGTCCCAGAAACCAAGGACCTTGATGATCAGGGCCGAGAAGTACAGAGGGGCACAAAGGGTGCCAATCACGATCACCAGGTCGAAAGATGCGAGATCGGGGGGGATCTTCCTCTTGGGCAACCATTCCCAGGCCAGCACGAGGACCAGGAAAGTGCCGAAGATGAATGTGGTGATGAAGGAGACTTCCTTGGTGCAGAAGAGCAAGGACAGAGCAGCAGCCAGGACGTACAGATAGACATCCCTTCGCTGATGCAGGTACTTGATGACGGTGATGAAGGCCACGAGCTCGAAGCAGGCAGCAAAGATGTCCATACGAATGAAGCGCGAGAAATACAGGAACCCGGGGGAGATGGCGAACATGGCGGCTGCTGCCAGAGCACCATATCTTCCCAGCCACTTTCGCAAGAAGTAGGGTGCGAACACGATGACTAGCCCGAAGATGGCCGGAGCCACCCGCGAGGTGTAGTCGCTGACGCCGAGGAAGAAGTAGATGGTGGCAGTTGCGTGGTAGAGGAAGGGGCCGTGCAAGAGAGGGTTGTGGACGAAGCCCCTGCCTCGGTAGAGCTCCCACGAGTAGAAGGAGTGCATGCTCTCATCGTGGTGCTGGGCTCTGCTGCCCAGGTCCCAGAAGCGGGTGACCAGCGCCACCAGGATGATAGTCACCCAACAGATCAACTCCCAGTTGAGGACTATCTTGGAGAATAGGGGTCTATCCAGAATGGAGAACCGCTTTTCCATAACACCATTACCTCGCTATTCTTCCGCTTCTGGTGCCAGCCACATCACGACGTCGCGGTGCACGGGCGCTTGGATGGACTCTCGGAAGAGGAACCAGTCTACGAGTTCATGACCGGGTTGATCCTGGCAAGCCCAGGAACTATGGATGCGGAAGCGTGCTCCCCTGTAGCCAGGCAGGTCGGGCGGGTTTGCCAGAGGTGCGATGACCACGGGCGTGGCAGGCGAAGTGGACCGGGAGATGAAGGCCACGTTGGCGAAGTCCTTGAGATACCAGGCGAGTACGGGACTCTCGTCCTCAACGACCGTGATCTCGACGCTGTATCGTTCTCTTTCCTGCTGGTTGGAGAACTCTTCAATGGACTTGGCCAGGTTGCGGACATCAGGAGAGGTCGGACTCTGTACCAGAATCTCGAAGGGGTTTCCTGGACGATGGTAGTTGAGCCTCCACGTGGTGTGTACCATCAAGCTACCCAGAATGACCAGGACTACCACACCCCCATTGCGGAGGGCGTTCCTCCAGTCCATGGAGAGGACCCCCACAACGAGGACCACGCAGACGAGGAAGAGAAGCGACATCAGAGCCAACAAGAGATGCCTGGCATCGCCCGGGTCAACGGGATCGCCGAAAGCTGCCAACTGAAGGAGTAGATGGATGATGGCGGGCAGGCATATCGCCAGCGACAGCCTGGCCCAGAGCCACTGCTCGCCCTCTCTGATTCGATCCAGCAAGTCCGCTATGCTTCTGGCTGCCAGCAGGGTCAGTGGTAGGAGGATTTGCAGCACGCCCGACGGAGGTTTGGTGCCCATCAGGCTGTAGAGGATGAGGCTGACGCCAAACCACAGGGTCAGCAGCGCGGAGAGGGCATCGCGTCTGGCGAGGGAGTAGGCGCCCGCCAGCCCGAATAGCAGCACAGGGAGTTCGTAGGCCACGAGCAGAGAGACGTAGTAGTGCCAGGGTTGGTCTGTGGCTGCTGGCAGGAGCTGGCTCACCCAGGATGAGAAGAGATCAAGAGTGGCCTGGACGCCGTGCGGATTCACGAAAAGGCCAGTCGACAGGAGCAGGACCAGACCCGCAAACACCCCCACGGCGCGCCAAGGGGTGCGGCGAGGTCCTTCCTCGTCAAGCCAGCCCTTCAGCGACCACGGCAGGGCCTCCCCTCTCCAGCGAGAGTACAGTGTCGAACCCGCGAAGAAAGCTCCCAGAGCCAACAAGGTCGCGTATGCGGCTCCGTCGGCCAGGAGCAGGAACCCGAGGGCTGCTGCTACCTGGTAGAGCTGGGACTCTCTCCGCTGCCGGATGTAGCCCCACACGCCGGCCAGAAGGGCCAGGCCTGCGGCAGAGGCGACGATGCCGCCGTCGAGCTGGCGGGAGAAGAAGACGAAGGATGGAGACAGGGCTAGCATGGCCGCGCAAATCAGAGCAGCTCGCCGGCCCAGATAGGGCCGCAGCAGGTACGGCAGTCCTACCATTGCGGTACCAGCGAGGGCAGGAATGACTCGGGTGACGTAGTCGCTGGCGCCGAAGAGCGCGTAGAGCAATGTGGTGCCGTGGAACAGCAGTGGGCTGTGACCTCTGATGCTGGCTGCGCCGCCTGTGTAGAAGCGCCAGGCATCGAGCGCCAGCTTAGCTTCTTGCTCCTGGAGCGGCTGGCTTCCCAGTGAGTGGAACCGCAGCAACGCTCCCCCCAGCACCAGGCTGATATAGAGCGCTGATTCTACGGTCAGCCAGGGGGGACCGAACGGCCGTGGGTCGGCCGACGAGCTTTCGCTGTCCATTCGCGGGTCTTTCTCAGTCATGATCTGCGGAAGACGTCCGTCGCCTCGCATATTCCGCGTTGCGCGATGAGGTCAGCGGGCGCAGGGCACGGCAGATTATAGCAGTCCTCGCCACAAAGGCAAGAGCTGTAGGAAACGGTGTCGAGAACTGCACTCGAGCCAGCTCCCCCGGGAGACTCAGCTTCTGCGCTTGTCCCGGAAAGGTGGATCGGAAACACGCCCCCATCTGCCTTTGGCAGCGGCGCTCCGAGCCAGGAGACCGTAGATACCCGTGTCGGACAATAGGGCATGACGACCGTGATGCTCTTGAATTTCGACCCTGGCTGCTGTATACTAAAAGTGAGGAAGGTTACAGAGATAAGAGCTCCCATGGAAGGATTGCCGGCGACTCTGGAGGATTTGCTGGAACGGGGGGAGGGCTCGATCGCAGCCCAGGACATCCCCCTCATCAAACGTGCGTATCAGGTCGCTGCTGACGCCCACGACGGTCAGTCACGGATGTCGGGTGAGCCCTTCATTCACCACTCCCTAGCTACCGCAGCCACGCTGGTGGATTTGCGGCTGGACGCTGCTACCGTGGCCGCTGGGTTGTTGCACGATGTGCCCGAAGATACTGCCGTCACCGTGGAGGAGATTGGGGAGATCTTCGGGGAGGAGATTGCCACGCTGGTAGACGGCGTGACCAAGCTGAAGAAGATCACCTGGACGAGCCTGGAAGAGGAGGAGGCCGAGAGCCTGCGCAAGATCTTCCTGGCTATGGTGGATGACATCCGCGTCATCCTGATCAGGTTGGCCGATCGTCTGCACAACATGCACACCCTGGGGGCACTGCCTGAGGACAGGGGTACGGTGATCGCCAGGGAAACCCTGGAGATCTTTGCTCCCCTGGCCCACAGGCTGGGCATGTGGCAGATCAAGGAAGAGCTGGAAGACCTGGCTTTGGGGTATCTGGAGCCGGAGCGGTACCGCGAGGTAGTCGAACTCCTGAAGGAACGCCAGACGGATCGCGAACGGTACGTGGATGGGGTCGTCCAGACTCTCAGGAGCAGTCTATTGGAGGGCGGGATCAAGTCGGACGTCACAGGCCGCCGGAAGCACATCTACAGCATCTACCAGAAGATGAAGAAGAGGGGCAGGGACTTCGATCGTATCTACGACGTCTACGGAGCACGGGTCATCGTGCACAACGTTCAAGACTGCTATGCTGCCCTGGGCATGGTGCACTCTTTGTGGCGCCCCATCACTGGAGAGTTCGACGACTACATCGCTATGCCCAAGGACAACATGTATCAGTCCCTGCACACATCGGTGGTCGGCCCTCAGGGACGCGCATTGGAGGTCCAGATCCGCACCTGGGACATGCATTGGATGGCGGAGTACGGCGTCGCGGCCCACTGGCGTTACAAGGAGCAGGTGGAGCGGGACGCGGTTCTCGAGTCCAAGATGGCCTGGCTGCGCCAGCTTATGGACTGGCGGCGGGAATTCGTCGATGCCCAGGAATTCGTCGATTCACTGAAGACAGATCTTTTCCCGGAGGAGGTCTACGTCTTCACCCCCAAGGGGGATGTCATCGAGCTCCCCAGAGGGGCCACCCCCATCGATTTCGCCTATCACGTCCACACCGAGATTGGCCAACTATGCCAAGGCGCCAAGGTGAACGGCAGGATAGTGCCGCTGAACCACCAATTGAAAGACGGCGATCAGGTCATGATCCTTACGGCCAAGAAGGGTGGTCCCAGTCGCGACTGGCTGAACCCGCATCTGGGCTACGTGCACACCAGTCGGGCGAGACAGAAGATCCGTCAGTTCTTCCGGCGGCAGGAGCGAGAGGAGAACATACAACGGGGACGGGCGCTTCTGGAGAGGGAACTGAAGCGGCTGGGGATCGAACGCGAGAAGTACGACGACATCGCCAAGCTGTTCCACTTCCGCAAAGTGGATGACCTGCTGGCCGCCCTCGGCTACGGGGACCTCAATGTCCACCAGATCTCGACCAAGATGCTCCAGGTTGAAGGGGACAAGGAAGAGGGCCTCCAGGACAAAGCTCTGCCGGTGGTCTCGACCGGCGAAGCGAAAGGGATCACGGTAACCGGGGTTGGCGACCTCCTGACCCACATCGCTGGTTGCTGCAACCCGCTACCGGGTGACAAGATCGTTGGCTACGTCACGAGAGGCCGCGGCGTGACCATCCATCGTCTGGACTGCGGCAACGTGCTACGAGTATTGAGGGATGGCGACAAGGACCGCCTGATAGAGGTGAACTGGGGAGAGGAGCAGGATGCCGCCTATCCCGTGGTGATCAGGATCACGGCCTACGACCGCAAGGGGCTGCTCAAGGATGTGGCGGGTGTCATCGACGCCGAGGACGTGAACATGATCGCGGCCACTATCGCCAGCAGAAAGAAGGACCAGACGGCCACCATTGTCGCCACCCTGGAGATCACAGGCATGGCCCAACTGAGCCGTGTGCTGGCCAAGATAGAGAGTCTCACCAACGTCCTGGAGGCGGTGCGACAGACCGGGTGAGCCAGCGCTTCACCATAGAAGTCCAGAGCACAGAAAACGCAGGCCCACGGCACGTCGTGGGCCTGCGAGTGTATCGGGGCTCTATGTAACCAGCAATCTATCTCTTCCGCGCCCGGAGGCCGGCGTATCCAGCTAGACCTGCCAATCCGCTGGCGAGGAGCAGAATGCTCCCAGGCTCGGGCACGAAATCCTCGGGAGGCGGCGGCTCCTCTTCCTCAAGGAAGCACCAGTCGAAGACGAACTCTATGAAGTTGTTCGGCGGGTCGGCCCCGGGGAAGGCCAAGTCCCACTGCAGCCCGGCGCCGCTATTGTGCCAGTCCGTCCGTATGGTATCGTTGAAACCTGGCCCGAAACTCATTGGGCCGGTTCCGATGTTATTCCAGATTGCTTGATAAGCCGCCTCCTGGTAGTGGCTGGCAGGCGGCATATCGAATCCCAGATCCGAGGTAACGGGCACGAAGAACTCCAGGAAGGTCCGGCCCTGATTCCAGGCCCCCACCGCGTCAGTGGCGGAACCGTGGTACCCGAATCCGCTGTTGCTGTCATCCGGATGGAGATTCGCAGCGTGGAAGAAGGTGAAGCTTTCAGTCCCTGGGGTCTGCACGTTGTTGACCGTGTACAGTACTCTGAAGCAGCTATCACCGTCAACGTATCGGATCCACTGCGCTACCTCCACACCGAACCCCGAGTTAACATACGTGGTCACCTCCCAGGGATCGGCAACCGTACCACTCCCGGTGACAGCGCTCTGTCCGATAGGCAGCCAAGGGCTCACGGGGTTTGCGGAGGACAGATCGTGGCCGGCCCAATAGGGTCCAAATACCTGCAAAGGAATCCCCGGCACTCCCCACCACATGAACCCACCGCTGTCCGCCTCGTCGTAGCCGGGCGGGTAGACCTGCCCGTCGGGTTTCCCTGCGTAGAAGACTTGGATGCTGGTGTCGGAGGCTGCGTGGATAGTGAGCGGATTCCCAGCAATCGTTCTGTGCCCGATGGCACTCACGTCCGGTCCACCGGGTGGGTTGTCCTCGTCGGCCAGGGCGGCCATGGGCACTAACAAGACGACCAACAGGGCGAGCGTCGTGGACAGCAGCAATCCTCTCAGAAGCCTGTTCTCGATCATCACCTTTGAACCTCCTCGCCTCTCGCGCTCTGAGCCAAAACGCCACACGATGTTTCACCTAGTATAGCATATTACTGCTCGTGTGTCAAGACACCACTCCGGAGGTTCTTGAGGAAGGCCAGCGAATACGCAAACGGCGTTGCTCATTTCTCTCTGGGCTGGCCGTGTTCTCTGGCTGCGGTGTGGTCCGCCTATCTGGAGGCTTGTCACAACTCGCGTCCCGAGGATGGAGCTTCGAGGCTTGACACAAAGGAAGGGATCTTCGTGCTCCTGCACGAAGGTCCCACGGGTGCGTGACTTTCAGGGGGGCTGCCGGGAGTGAAGAGAAGAGGAGTCTACGGACCAGATCAGGTTCAACGACCGGTGACGGCAGCCCGGGCAGGGGTTGTCTTGGAGCCGGGTGGCGGTTTCGTTGTCTCGTCTATCACCACCCGGGCCGGGACCTGGACGCGGCTACACGGCGGTCACATCCTGGCGACGGTAGTCCTTGGGCATGTACTTCTCGCGCCGCCGCATGTGCTCCGCGAGAGAATCCCTCTTGAAGTGCCAGCGGCCTGCTGCCTTGCGCGCCACCAGCTTGCCTTCGAGAGCCAGCTTCGACAGGCGCGCGCGTGTCAAGCCGGTGATGCGGCGAGCCTCGGCGGTGGTGGCCCAACCGCTCGGTGCCCGCTTGGTGAACGTGACGAGCTGTGCAGGCTCCAGGAACCAGCAGTTGGAGCGTCGCTCAGCCTTGACCAACCCCTCCCGGCACCAGCGTCCGATGGCGTCCTTTCCCCAACCGGTGGCGTCTACAGCCTCACGCATGGTGAGCCATTCCTTGGGGATGTCCCTTGGCCACACTCGCATCTGAAGTCCACGGCGCTTTGCGCCTTCCTTACGGGCGTTGTAGTAGTCGAGCAGACCTTGCTTGGAGATGGCCCACTTCATCTTCGTGCCCGGGCCCATCGGTTCCTTGTAGGCATGCACGAGCCCCTTCTGGCATAGCCGGTGGATGGTTGATCGCGAACACTCGAAGATGGCCGTGGCCTCATTGATGTCCAAGAAGTCTTTGTCCTTCACGCGATCCAAAGCGTCTTGGTTGATGGTCTCCATGTCCGACTCCTTTCAGGTCTCCGCTGTGGGTCACACGGTGCGCTATGGTATGAATCAGCAGAGTGCCGCAGTGAGGCGACCTCTGCTATGTTGGCGACAACAGACTACTGGTCTTATATTATCAAATCTCGCTTGCGATGTCAAGCGCACCGGGTGCGTGGATGGTTCATGCGGGTTGCGATGTGGAGGAGGCGACGGGGCCCGGAAGACGGGATCTCGTGGGCACCCGTATTTGTGGCCTGAGTAGGTGGGAGCTTGGGAAGGGTCCTTGGTCTTGGAGGGGTGGGAGGCGCCGTGGGCAGATGGTCTGTCTATGCAGTACAAGCACTGCTGATAAGTCCCACGCGGCGCAGCAGGGCCCATAGCTGGGCGACTAGCACCTCCGCGGTGAAAGGCGCGAGGACATGGGCGTCAGCCCCGGCAGCCAGAAGTTGCTGCACCAGGTGTTCATCCTCTTGTTCCGCGACCACGAGCAGAGGGACGAGGGTCCGGTGGCACACGGCCCTGCACAGATCCTCACGCCAGCCATTGCAGGGGATTGCGGCCAGGATCACGGCGTCCGGAGGGTTGCTGGCGAGTTGGCTCAGGGCCTCCTCCCGGCCGCAGACGACTGTGGGCATCATCTTCTCGCCCGCCAGAGCGCTGGCGACGCTGGCCGCGGTCTCACTGTCGGGATGGATGACTAGTACTCTGATCATGCCTGTCTCTGTACCTTGTGCTCACATCTCCGGAAGCGCACAGCCTTGAGGGGTCCATCTGAGACGTGCCCATCTTCGGGGTAGCGTGCCACCGCGCTGGGCTAGCGCGTCACCAGTTGATCAGCAGCGGGCAGGTAGAACAGGAAAGGTCAAAGTTGCCCCGAAATGCTATCCTACACATCCCCCTGCACATCTCGAGGAGTCGTTCTCGTAGCATCCTTACCTACCTGCCCACTTATACTCCGACTCAAGTCCCATCGTACCGGGTTCGGATTAAACGACCATAACGGCGATATTAAAACTCTCTTAAAGGCCTTCGATGGTCTATCCAGCGTAGATACAGTCGCGGTGCCGCTGGCACCTTCCGCTCTACCGGTGTCGACCCGGACGCTGAGGAATCTGGCTACACTCCTTGTGCTGGAAAGATTCCCCGGGCCGGCAAGCGCACAAAGGATCGACTTCAGGGCACGGTGATCACCAGTGGACAATACGTCCGGAAAGGCTCCGGCATCCCTGACTGCTCCCGAAAGCTGAAGTCCATGGCGTCGTTGTCGAACTCATCGGCGGTGAGTGTAGTCCCCAGGCTAACCGCGCCTACTGGCTGGCTGCACGTTCCCAGGTCTGCGTCGGTGGTGTCTACCGCCACCACGTAGCACACCTCATCTGTGGCCCCTGGAGGGCCTGTGTTCAAGTCTTTGAAGGCATAGTAGCCCTCGCTGCCCGTCTCCACGGTGGCCAGCACCTCTCCTCCGTAGCGGTCGCAGTTGCTGTCCTCGAACAAGGAGATGGTGATGTTATCGAGTCCCTCGCCCGGGTCATAAACGCTGTTGCCGTCGTAGTCACACCAGACACGATCGCCAATGGATCCGTCGACGGACAGCCCCAGGTCCTCGTCGAGATCATCCGCTTGCACGTAGATGTTCTCAATGCGAGCGGATACCGGATCGGCGTCGGAGTCGAGCGTTTCGTCGCTACCCTGATCCTGTAGGCTGATCTGCCAGCCGTCCGGTATGTCCAGAAACTGAAGACAAACGGTGCTGGTGGTCACGTCTGTGAAAAGGTAGCGGCCATTGAGGTTGGTGGTGCGGGAATAGGCGAAGGTTGTACTGCAAGTTGGGTCATCGTGAAACTGAACCGTGATACCCTGCACACCGGGCTCCCCGTCGTCCTGTATGCCGTCCTGATCGGTGTCATACCACACCCGATCACCGAGGCTACATGTCGGCCCTGACGGACAGAACCAGCCATTCAGTGTGTATTCCTCCACCGAAAGCGAGTGCGCACCGTGTCTGTTGACCCATTCGTCACCCTCGAGGAACTGCTTCTTCCAAGTGCCCTCTGTGGTGGTGGTGATGGTGGCACTGGCGTCGAGACTGCCGATCTCCTCGCCGGCCGCAAGATACCCTATGGTGATCACATCTGTGCCGTGATGAAGCTTCAGGCGCCACTGGCCGGGAACGTCCCAGTTGACGGCCTTTATCCTGAAGACATCGGTACCCTCTACGAGGCACGACTCCACGGTCAGTTTGGGATGAGGGGTGTGCTCGGGGCTGGAGTAGATGGTTGTCGCTGATGCAGCGATGGCTATCATTGCCGCCACGGATAGAACCAGGAGTAGACTCCAAAAACGTTTGTTCACCTTGCGTCTCCTAATGGTGTAGTATTCTCCACTATAGACTATGGGAGCGAGATTAAACCCTCGTAAAGGTGGCATTAAAGGCGGCTTAAACACGTAGGTCTTTGGCCCCGCCTGCAAGGTGCCGTGCTTCAGGAGCGTACTGGGGAGCCAAACGCGCTTCGCCGCCGCGCCAACTGACTGCCCCGGACGTGCCTCCGAGCCGTGCCTGGGGCCTCGAGCGCCATACGGTGCATCGGGTTCCGGTGTCACCCCTCTGCTTTGCAGACCCTGCGTGCACGGTTCCTGACCATGGAGTGCAGTGAGGATCGCCCACACCAGCCGCTCCTACCCTGCCGGTGGCCGCAGTGTCTAGCAGGGGCGCGGGATCGTGTGCTATAATGCGCACAACGTGCCGAGAAGACTGATCCTCCTCATTATTGGTTGTGTACTCGTGCTGACGGCTGCAATCCTGGCGGGCTGGTGTCTGTTGCGTGTGGGCCATGGTGAGTCGGGCAAGCTCTTTGTTGAGCAAGGCGAAGCGACCGTCCAGCGCGGCGCTACGACCTTCTCTTCGAGCGCAGGAGGAACACTGGACGTGCGGAGTGGCGATCGGATTCGCACGTTGGCAAGCTCGCGCGCCTTGCTGATCCTGTCCTCCGGGGACTACGCCAGACTGGAGGCGGACTGCGAGGTCGTCTTGAGCTACCTGGCAGTCTCAGATGCCGGCTCCTTCACCTTGGGTCTAGAAGTAGAAAGGGGTGACACCTCCTACCAGGCTCTTGAATCGACCGGCGTCGAGAGCCGGTATGAGATCCTCGCGCCGGCGACCATGGTGTCGGTGGCCTCCGGTCGGTGCCGCGTTCGGGTCTTGGAGGATGGGGAGACGGTAGTAGAGGTCTCTGAGGGAGCGGCTGAGGTGCTGGCCAGAGATACAGTCGTGGAGGTAGCACCGGGTGAGTATACCTCGGTGATGCCTGGTCGCGCCCCGGCAGTTCCTCGGCCAGTGGAGGCACGTTTCGTTTTCGTGTCCGAGCGGACGGGGAATCCCGAGATCTGGCTGCTGGACGAGCAAGGCCGTGAGATCCAGTTGACGTCTGATGTGGCTCCTGACCTGGCGCCGGTGTGGTCTCCGGACGGAGCGCGGATCGCCTTCGAGACGGGTCGTGACGGCAATAGCGAGATCTACGTCATGAATGCAGACGGATCAAACCCGGCGAACCTGACCCGCAACCGAGCCGATGACCACGCGCCCGCCTGGTCTCTGGACGGCGCTCGTATCGCCTTCCAGTCCGAGCGCGATGGTGCGAGTGAGATCTACTTGATGAACGCCGATGGGACAGAGCAGGTCAGACAGACCGTTGGACCTGGGATCAGTCTTGCACCTCAGTGGGAGCCGGACGGATCGGGGATCGTCTTCAGCAGGGTAGAGGGCGACACAAGCGGCGACGGGTTGCTGGATGCACGGGACATGACGGCGATCTGGGTGCTGCCCCTCGACGGAGGTAGCCCTGGAGTCGTGTGGGGTACTGGGGAGGTCTTCGACCAGATGATCTTCCCCTGGAGCCGCCGCGCGGTGCGATAGACTGGGAGCCAACCTGGGATGAGTGATGCTGCCTGGCTTGCCATGGGGCGATCGCATCCCGATCAGAGCAAGGAGCAGGTGATGGACGACAAGAGACGGGAGGGACTGAGGGAGAGTATCGAGGAGGCACTCGATTCCTGCGAAGACGACACCTTGCTAGGGATTGTTGAACTGCTGCAGGGAACAGAGGATGGGGAAGACGACAGAGCGGTGCTCTTCGCGGGGGGTATCAACCGCAGGCAGTTCCTGGTGGGTGCGGCAGCGGGAGGCGCTGCTCTCGTCTCCACGAACCTGGCCACGGGCCTGGTGGCGGGCTCGCTGGGTAGCAGAGCGGGGCAAGCCGTGGCCCAGTTGGAGAGCGAAGCCGAACTGCTCAAGCTGCGGGGGCTTCTCGCGCTGTACGAGAACCTGGAGCAGGTGGGCATAGATGCGCTGTTCAGCGCAGGGGTGGCTGCCCTTTCCTTGTCTCTGGAGGGGTTGGAGACAGGGATCACGGTGCTGGAGCAAGGCGTGGGCCTGGTTGACGCCGGAGTGAGTGCCTTCGAGCGCTCCTTCTCCACCATTCGCAGAGGGTTGATCCTGGTGGAGGGGTTGTTCGTCAACCTTGAGGCCAGGGTGGAGCGGCTTCAGGAAACCATGAGCGAGGTGCAGGAGTTCGTGGCTCCGGTGAGCGACGCCGTAGGCAGCCTCTTGAGCTCGCTGGTGGAGCGTATTCCAGGCGTGGGACCCGCCACGCTGGATGCTCTGGACAGGATATCGGAACTCATGGGTGCTCTTCCCGACGCCATCGGCGAGGTGCGTAGCAGACTGGTCGAGCCGCTGCGAGAGGACTGGTTCACCGACGACGAGGAGAGCGGCTTGAAGGGCGAGCTCCTCAACCCCCTCCAGGACGAACTACTGGAACCTTTGGAGACCTTCCTCGGCGATGTGGCAGATGCCATAGACGAGTGGCAGGGGGAGTTGATCGATCCCGTGGAGGAAGCCTTGACGGAACGAGAGGCGATCAGACGGCAGATCACAGACTACAAGACTCGGGAAGGCATTGCGTGAGAACACACAGGTACATCTTGGCTCTGATCTTCCTGCTGTCCCTGGTGGTGGGCTGTGAGGGCCCGCTGAGCTCCAGAGAGACACCCACTCCCGATGCCCCTCAATTGCCTCCCCGCCCCACGGCGGAGACGTTTCTGAGTGCTTGGGAGGAGGACGACTACGCCGGGATGTACGAGTTGCTGTCAACCTCTGCCCGCCAGGGGACTAGCGAGGAGGAGTTCGTCTGGTATCACGAATCGGTCATGGAGGAGGCGACGGTTCTGGCCCATCATCTGGACCTTGACGATGTGGTCCAGGACGGAATGGAAGCGGTGGGGGAGTTCACTCTGGCCCTGGAGACGACGTTGCTGGGCGACCCTCAGATCTCCAACCAACTGCCGCTGGTTTGGGAAGATGCCGGATGGAGGGTGGATTGGTCCCCTCAGGTGATCTTCCCGGCGCTGAGTGCAGACAACCTCGTGTACCTTCACCGCCTCACTTCGGCTCGGGCCAACATCTACGATCGGAATGGCCAGCCACTGGCGGTGGATGGCTCCATGGTCACAGTGGGTGTCGTGCCGCAGGACATCGAGGACGAGAACGCCCTGTTGGCGGAGTTGAGCCGCATTCTGAACATGACTTGGATCGAGATACAGTCGACGTATAGCGCCGAGGGCATCCAGCCCCACTGGTTTGTGCCCATCGCCAACCTCTCCTTCGAGGAGAGCCTGACCTACGCAGAGACGCTGGACTCTCTGCCCGGCGTGATGCTTCGGGAGACGCCCGTGCGCACCTATCCCCAAGGGGACCTGGCGTCGCACATTCTGGGCTACCTGGGAGAGATCAGCGCGGAGGAACTGACCACCTTGGAGTCAGAGGGCTACCTGGAGGGCGATTCCATAGGCAAGGCAGGGTTGGAGAGATGGGGAGAGACGTACCTGGCGGGGAGGAGTGGGGGACGTCTGACCATCGTCACGCCAGAGGGCGAGTTGGTGGATACGATCGTGGAGTATCCGGCCACACAGAGCAGGAGTGTCTATTCTACCATCGACCTGGACTTACAGAGAGTAGCCGAGGGTGCCCTGGGTGACTATCAGGGAGCGGTCGTTGCTCTTAACCCCAACAATGGCGAGATCCTGGCCCTGGCCACCAACCCTCACTACGATCCCAACCAGTTGACCTCGGGGCACTTCGATGCAGCTCTCTGGGAGGCTCTGGTCGCGGACCCGGCTCGTCCGCTGCTCAACCGGGCCACACAGGGCCAGTACCCCACGGGATCTGTATTCAAGGTGGTCACCGCTGCCGCCGCCATGGACGGCGCTGGCTTCTCCCCCCAGACCACGATCAACTGCACCGGTTCCTGGGCGGGCCTGGGGGCGGGATGGGTGAAGTACGATTGGCTCAAGACCGGGCATGGTGTGATGGATTTCCGCTCCGCCATCGTGCGCTCCTGCGACGTCTTCTTCTGGGAGATGGGGCTTCGCGTGAACAGCGTGGACGAGAACCTCCTCCCGTCGTACGCGCACCAGTTTGGGTTCGGAGAGCCGACAGGACTGGATGCACTGGACGAAAGCGAGGGTCTGGTGCCCGACCCTGAGTGGAAGGAGGAGTTCTTCACTGGCGAAGGTAACCCCTTCTGGGTCCCGGGTGATGCAGTGAACCTCGCGGTGGGCCAGGGCGACCTGCTAGCCACTCCTCTACAGGTGGCTAACATGATGGCTGCCGTAGCCAACGGCGGCACTCTCTACCGGCCTCACCTGGTGATGCGCATCTCGGGCACTCCTCTGGAGGAGGAGGTGATCTTCAGCGCCTCGGAGAGGGGGCAGTTGCCTATCTCGGAGTCCAATCTACAGGTCATTCGCGATGGCCTGGACGGCGTCACCAGCGGTGCCGGAGGCACAGCATACCGAGCATTCGAAGGGGCCGCTTTCACTTCCGCCGGGAAGACGGGCACGGCCGAGACGCCGGAGGAGCAGCCCCACGCCTGGTTTGCCGGCTATGCTCCCGTCCAGAACCCTCAGATCGCCGTGGCCGTGGTAGTGGAGCACAGCGGCGAGGGTTCCACCTACGCGGCGCCCATCTGCCGGCAGGTCATGGAGGCCTTCTTCTTCGGACCTCCTCCGGCAGAGTCGCCGGAGGAAGAATAGGTCCGGTCCTC
>DAOUEW010000208.1:0-5188 GCA_034430275.1 Anaerolineae bacterium
GCCGGTGACATCCTCCAGTTGACCCTGTTCTGGCAGGCGTCCAAGACCATCGAGCAACGGTACAAGGTCTTCACCCACGTACTGGACGGCCGGTCGCAGATCGTGGGGCAAAGAGACGCCGAGCCGGTGGGCGGGACCAGGCCCACTACGACCTGGCAGGAGGGGGGGGTGGTCGCCGACAACTATGGTGTGCTGGTGTTACCGGGGACGCCACCGGGAGAGCACCAGTTGGAGATCGGCATGTACAGCCTGGATACGGGCGAGAGGCTGCCGGTGTCACAGGACGGCGAACCGCTTGGTGATCGCGTCCTGCTGGAGCCGATCGAGGTCCTCCAGCCGGAGGCGCAGCCGCCCGTCGAGGCCCTGGGTATGCAGGTCAGGCACGAGGTGGGTTTCGGACCTGTGCGTCTGCTGGGATACAACCTCTCCAAGCTGGGGTTCGAGCATCTGCCCGAGGAACCTGTAGGCGCTGGGGACACGCTCCATCTGACCCTCTTCTGGCAAGCCACAGGAGAGATCGACGCGGACTTCACCCTCTCTCTCCAGTTGCAGGACCAGGCTGGAAACGTGGTGGTCTCGCGGGAGGTCAAGCCAACCGGAGGCGCATACGGTCCGAGAGACTGGGAGCCAGGGGAGATCATCCGCGATCAGCAGAACCTGCGGTTGCCTGCCGATCTACCATCCGGTAGATACCTGGTTCTCCTACGGGTTGACGGGCTGCCGACCGATCAGAAGCCCCTACTCTTGCAGCGGCTGTCAGTGACCGACTAGGCTCGGGTGGCGAAGACTAGAGCCGCGTGACGAGTTCGGTCTGCGGAGCGAAGCTGGACTGCCCAGCACAGTTCATCCGCGTTCTGACTCCGACTCAACGGCGTATTCTTTCACTCAGACGCCCTTTTTCACCGTACGGTGAAACTATTCCCCGCCCGTGGAATGCGGTCAAGCCTCTGGAGGGCGCCTCTGCTCTCGGTAAAGGGCAAGCTGGAAGCATGCGTGCAACAGAAAAGGGCAGCGCCACCTTCCGGCGATGCTGCCCTGACCTAGTAGAGAAAAGCGGCTACTCTTCCTCGCCGCACCTCTCGAGCAGTTGCCTCCACTTGCGGTCTATCCCGGCCTGCAACTCCTCGATGATGTGCTTGTTCTCCGGGCTGAAGAGGTGCCGGAAGCGCCCCTGAGGCTTGAGGAACTCCTCGATGGGCAGTTTCTCCTTGGGACGGTAGGTCAGCTTCCACTCGCCGTCCTCCACCTCGTAGAGGGGCCAGTAGCAGGTCTCCACCGCCAGACGGGTGATCTCGATGGTCTCGTCCGTCTCGTGGCGCCAGCCGCGATTGCAGGAGGATAGCACGTTCATGAAGGAAGCACCATCAGCAGCCACCGCCTTGCGCACCTTCTTCATCAGGTCCCGCCAGTTGTGGGGCGAGGCCTGGGCCGCGTACGGTATGTCGTGGGCCGCGGCGATGGCGGTCAGGTCCTTCCGAGGTCTGGGCTTGCCGGGAACTACCTTGCCCACAGGCGAGGTCGTGGTCCACGCGCCCAGCGGAGTGGCCCCGGAGCGCTGGATGCCCGTGTTCATGTAGGCCTCGTTGTTGTAGCAGACGTACAGGGCTCTGTGGCCCCGCTCCATCATCCCTGACAGCGCCTGGATACCTATGTCGTAGGTGCCACCGTCGCCTCCAAAGGCCACGAACTTGATGCCTATCTCCTTCATCTTGCCCTGGCGAACCAGGGAGCGATACATCGCCTCCACGCCGCTGATCGTGGAGGCGGCGGTCTCGAAGGCGGTGTGGATCCACGGGATGTTCCACGCTGTGTATGGATAGATCGTCGTCGAGACCTCCAGACAGCCCGTGGCGTTGGCCACGACCACCGGTTCGTCGATGGCGGTCAAAATCTGGCGCACGATGATCGGCGCTGCACAGCCAGCGCAGAGCCGGTGCCCATAGGTCAGGCGATCTTCCTTCTCACTCAGTTCCTTCAGTTTCAGTGCTGTTGCCATATTCTTCTCCCCTGGAGAAGCAGAGTGCGGTCGAAGCTCTGCGACTGCACACTGCGATCTCTAAAACGACTCGGCTACTCGCGCACGCCAAGATAGGTGACGAGTTGCTCGATCTTGCCCGTTTCCGCGATGGCCGCCAGGTCACGAAACACCCTCTCTATCTGGTCAGGCGTGGTGTCCCGTCCACCGAGGCCGAAGATGTAGTCCACCGTCTTGGCAGGCACGTCGTGTACCTTGAGGGCCGCGCACAACTCCATGAACAACGGCCCGCCAAGGGCACCGAAGGAATCGGAGCGATCCATGACCCCCACTGCGGCCTTGCCGCGCAGTGCCTCGGCCAGTTCCTCAGCCGGGAATGGTCGGAAGACACGCGGCTTGAGCAACCCGACCTTTAATCCCTGGGACCGCAGGTTTTCCACCACACTGCGTGCCGTGCCTGCTGTGGAGGACAAGACGACCAGGGCCAGCTCCGCGTCCTCCAGTCGATACTCCTCGAAGAGCCCATAGTGACGCCCGAAGCGCTTTTCGAACTCAGCAGCCACTTCCAGGATGACGCCCTTGGCGTGCTGCATCCCATCCACCTGCTGTCGCTTGTGCTCCATATAGAAGTCGTAGAAGTCCAGAGGGCCGTAGGTGACGGGGTGCTCCACATCCAACAACGGCTCGTGGGCCTTGAAGGGGCCAACGAAGTCTCTCACCGCCTCGTCGTCCTCTATCTGCACGCGCTCCAGCCCGTGGCTGGTGATGAAGCCATCGTACAGGCTCATCACTGGCAGTAGTACGTCCTCATGTTCGGCGATACGTACCGCCTGGATGCAGTTGTCGTACCCCTCCTGGGGGTTCTCGCCGAAGAGTTGTATCCAGCCCGCATCACGAGCGCCCATGGAGTCGCTATGATCGCAGTGGATGTTGATCGGTCCCGAAAGCGCCCTGTTGACCACCGTCATCACGAGCGGCGCTCTGTTGGAGGCGGCGATGTACACCATCTCCCACATCAGAGCCAGGCCGTTGGCGGCGGTGGCCGTCATCACCCTGCCCCCAGCCGCCGATGCGCCGATGCAGGCCGCCATGGCGCTGTGTTCGCTCTCCACTCGTATGAACTCGGTGTCCACGTCTCCGTCCGCCACAAACTGCGAGAAGGTCTGGACCGTACTAGTCTGGGGTGTGATAGGGTAGGCAGCCACCACGTCGGGGTTGATCTGCCGCATGGCCTCGGCCGTAGCCGTGTTGCCATCCATCGCTTCGAATCTACTCATTCTTAGAAGGCCTCCTGTCCGAGGTAGATCCCGGTATGATCTGCTATTCCTCTGATTCTGCTTCTGCCACCATGGTGATGGCCTCAACGGGGCATATAGAAGCGCAGATGCCGCAACCCTTGCAGAATCTCAAATGGAAACCGACCATCTCCCCATCATGGACATCGATGCTGGCATCGGGGCAGTACACCCAGCACTGTAGGCAGTTGATGCACTTCTCCTGGTCGACTACTGGTCTCTTGGCCCGCCAACTACCGGTCTCGTATTCCCGAGCGTTGCCGGCGTCTACTATCTTCCCGCCTATGGGGATTTCCTTCCAACCGGCGTTCAGATCTACCATCTAGCCCTCCTGTACCTCGTCAGCGGCACGTTTGATAGCATCCACGTTCCGGTTCACTATCTCGGTGCCGAACTTGTCTCCAAACTGCTTGCGGGTCTACCCAATCAAGTCGTCTACCGTCAGGATACCCGTCGCTTTGACCAGGGCACCCAACATCGGTGTGTTGGTGATCTCACGCCCCAGCGTTTCCAGGGCGATCTTCGTGGCATCCACTGTGAATACCTTGCCTGTCTTGAAGCCCACCATCTCGCGAACCCTGGCCGGCGACTCCTCAGTGTTGACCAACAGCACGCCATCTTCGTGGAGGCCATCAGCGACGTCCACGGCCTCCAACAACGTGGGATCCAGGACCAGGACGATATCCGGCCGTTGTATCTGGCAGTGCTTGTGGATGGGCTCCGGGCTCACCCGGGTAAAGGCCCTGATGGGTGCACCAGCTCGCTCCGGGCCGTAGTCCGGGAAGGCCTGAAAGTACTGGCCGCTATCCAGCGCCACCTTAGCCAGCATCTTGCCCGCGGTCACTACACCTTGGCCGCCACGCCCGTGCCAGCGTATCTCAGTTAGCTTGGCCACTCTGTCCTCCTAGTACAAAGAAATGAAGATTCTGGTCGCGTGCAATGCACTAAAACTCTATTATACACCACAAGATGCCGGAACGCCAAGACCGCCCAGTATTGACAGACCTAGTCCGCATAGCACCCGACGCAGAAGTTCAGCGGGGATGGACGCTCGAGATCACGTGGGGCTAAGCCTTTTCTGTCGAGACCGGCTGGCGCCTTCAGTGCCGCTATTCCACACCCGGCGGTGCTTGTGAAGAAGGACAAACTGTGTTACCATCAACGCTTGGCAGCTCTCGCTCTCTGCGGGGGGCGTAGAGAAAACCGCGGACTGTCTATTCGATTGGTGGCGTGGCATGGGAAGCCGAGTGGTTGGAAAGGGCTGGATACTTGTTCCGATTCTGAGCTTCGTGGCTGGGGTCTCGGTGGCCCTACTCGCCAGAGACTCTCTTCCGCTCTCCGCTGTGGTGCAGGGTTCCGCGGCGGAAACGGTGACCTCGATACAGCCGTCGCCAACGCGCCGCAGTATCTCGACGCCCACACCCACCCCGACATCCTCTGCTATACCGATCCCACCTACCTCCACGCCCGTGCCCCCGACGCCGACTAGCACAGCGACATCGACGCCTACGCCTACGTCCACGCCCATCACGCTGCCTTCAAGCACTGTCGCGGGCCCACCGGCAAAGCCACCCATCATCTCCCGGGCCGAGTGGGGCTCCATGGAGATCACCGAGGGATACGTACCCCACACGGTGGACAGGATCACGCTACATCACGATGGCGCGGAGTTCTACGGGGGCGCCGAGGCACGTCTGAGAGGCCTCCAGAGTTGGTCCAGGAGGGTGCGAGGCTGGGTTGATATCCCATATCATTTCATGATCGATTTGGAGGGGAACATCTATCAGGCCCGCCCGCTGCGATACGTGGGCGATACGGCGACGGAGTACGACCCCAAGGGGCACGCCCTGATCACGGTGATGGGCAACTACAACGTACAAGAGATAAACCAGGCGCAGTTGGCCGCCATCGTCGATCT